>JAOPYS010000099.1 GCA_025964465.1 Thermoleophilia bacterium | reverse complement strand
GCTCGACGGCGCCGCGGCCGACGGTGGCGGGGCACACGGATGGGCCGTCGACACCGAGCACCCGGGCGCGTGGCTGCGCCGCCGTCCGCGCACGTACCGCGCGCGGCACGGCGTGGTCGTCTCCGCGGGCGCGCTCGGCAGCACGAAGCTGCTCCTGCGCCAGCGCATCACCGGCACGCTGCCGGGGCTGAGCGACCGGCTCGGCCACCTCGTGCGCACGAACTCGGAGTCGATCCTCGCCATCACCGCGCCCGACGACTCCCACGACTTCTCGCGCACCGTCGCCATCTCGAGCAGCATCTACCCCGACCCCCACACGCACATCGAGCCGGTCACCTATGGCGCGGGCGGCGGGGCCGTCGGCATGCTCTCCACGCTGCTAGTTGGCAACGGCACGCGCGTCACTCGGCCGCTCCGCTTCTTGGGGCAGGTGCTGCGCCACCCGGTGCGCTTCGCCAAGGTCACGTGGCCCGGGCGCTGGTCGCGCCGCTCCTTCCTCGTCCTCGTGATGCAGTCGCACGACAACGCCATCCGGCTGCGGGGCCGGCGCCGCCTGCTGGGCCGCGGCATCCGCGTGCGCACGGCCCAGGACGCGGGCCGCCCCAACCCGACGTACCTGCCCGTCGCCAACGAGGCCGCGGTGCGCCTCGCGGACTACATCGACGGCACGCCGCAGAGCAGCCTCACCGAGGCCCTGTTCAACGTCCCGACGACCGCCCACCTGCTCGGCGGCTGCGCGATCGGCCCCGACGCCGAGCGCGGTGTGGTCGACGGCCGTCACCGTGCCTACGGCTACGACAACCTCCTGGTCGTGGACGGCAGCGTCATGCCGGCGAACGTGGGGGTCAACCCGAGCCTCACCATCACCGCGATGGCCGAACGCGCGCTCACCTTCGTGCCGGCCTGCGATCGTCCTGAAACCTGAGGGACCGCGCGGTCCCAGCGGCTCCTGCACTCGACTCCAGTATCGCGGGAGCCGACCGATACGGAACTCGTGGATCGGATGCTCACGACGTACGCGCCCCTGCGGCGCAGGGCCAGTGGCGTGCTTGCGCTGCTGGCGCTCGTGCTGCTGTCGGTCGTGGGCGGGGCGGACGCCAAGGACGCAGCGGCACCGCACGCTGCGACACCGAAGCCGCCGAAGACCAGCGCCTCGGCCCGCATCGCGTGCACCCGCACGATCACCACCGCCCAGGCCCGGCGCCTTCCGCGTGCGGCGCGCCTGCAGCTGAAGCGGCTGGGTGCGTACTCCGTGCCGGGCCGTCGAGCGGGCCGGGGGCTGCGCGCCCGCGCCACCTCGTGGGCCTGCCTGCGCAGCGCGAAGGCAACCACGACGCGGGCCCGCCTCGTGCGATCGCTCGGCACGGCGACGGCGAAGCCGGATCTCGAGCAGGGCGCCGTCACGTTCCCGAAGTCGCTCGACCGCCCGCTCTCCATCGACCTGCCCGACGGCGACAGCGCCGGCTGGCGCATGGTCGGCGCCCCCGCACTGCCGGCGACCGGCTTCCACGGCGGCACCGTCTACTCCGGCAGCGACTACGACGTGGTGCAGGGCGCCCAGGTCGGCGCCCTCACCGAATCCATCGCCGTGTACCGAAGCCAGGGCATCCGCACCTGGTCGTGGAAGCTCGAGTGGTCCGGCGGGGCGGCGCCACGACTGGCGGCCGACGGCACCGTGCACTACGGCCACGACGTCACGATCGACCGACCCTTCCTGCAGGACGCCGCCGGCCGGCGCATCCGCAACCTGCGCTGGAACCTCGCCGGCAACGTGCTCTCCGTCCGTGTCGACGACCGCGGCGTCGCACTGCCGTACGTGATCGACCCCGCGAGCAGCTACCCGCAGCGCATCCACCCGATGGAGAACTACGTCACCGGGTCGACCGCCATCCAGGGCCTGATCTCGCCGCCGCTCACCACGCCCGACACGAGCTCAGGTGCGCCGGCCACCACCGTCGGCGAGTACTTCATCTGGTCCGGCAACACGGGCGGCCACACGCTCGGCGCCCCCGTCACCGACACGAACGCCGCGCTGCCGCGCAACATGAACGGCATCGGTGCCTGCGCGAGCGTGACCTACTGCAACGGCGCGCTCGGCTGGGCCCAGCAGGCGCTCGGCGGCGCGACGCTCGCAGCCGGCCCGTACTCGGTGCAGGACGAGATCTACTACATGGCCGCGAGCAACGCCTCGATGCCGGTCACCGTCGCGCTCAAGGCGAAGCTCTGGAAGGTGCAGTTCGACCCGGTCGACACCGACATCCTCACCGGCTCGCCCGTGGCGATCACCGGGTGGTCCGCCGCCGGGCCGTCCCAGACCTGGGCCACCGGACAGCAGAACACCTCCAAGCTGCTGACGGCCACGCTCAACCCGCTGTCGCTCACCGCCCGCCAGCTGGCGCCCAACGAGCACGTCTACGTCGAGTACGTGCTGGTCGTCACCGACGCGGGCCGCGCCGGCAGCACCTTCAACATCTCCGTCCGCGACGTGGACACCTACATCGACTTCGGCGGGCCGGCCACCAACTCGCCCGGCGCCGCCGCCAACCTGCGCATCGCCTCCGCCCCGCTCTCGCCGACCGGCTGGACCAACGACAGCACCCCGACGCTGCGCGCCACGCTCGACGACCCGGACTGGGTGCACCACGTCCACTACGACATCTGCTCCGACCCGGCGTGCGCCACCATCGTGCGCTCCGGCAACTCGCCGGCCAGCCAGACGATCGGCAGCACCAACGACTCGTGGACGGTACCGACCGCGCTGCCCGACGGGACCTACTACATGCGTGCCCGCACGGAGGAGGACGGCGGCGATGCGCAGCTCGGCCCGTGGACCGCCATCACCGGCACGACCTGCACCGCCGTCAACGTCGGGCCCTGCGACTCGTTCCGCGTCGACACGGTGCTTCCGACCGGATCGCTCACGTCCCCCGCGACCGGAACCTGGCTGCGGGGCACCACGACGCTGTCGGGCACGCCGGCCGATGCGCTGAGCGGCCTCGCGACCGTGGGCGTGCAGTGGAAGCGCACGTCACCCTCGGTCGCCGGCCCCAGCTCGACCGGCATCACGTGCGCGGGCACCACGTGCACGTGGGACACCACCGCCGTGCTCGACGGCACCTACGACCTCATCCTCACGCTGGTCGACAACGCCGGCAACACCTACACGAACACCAAGTCCAACTACCTGGTCGACAACACCGCACCGACGTGGCCGGTCGGATCGTTCTCGCGCGACGGCGCTGCGGCCGGCGACCTCACGTGGACCTCGAGCCTCAACACGCTCGGCAGCAACTGGTCGGCGGCGACGGAGGCCAACGGCGTCACCCGCTACGAGTACTGCCTCTCCTCCAGCACGGGCTGCGCCGGCACCATCGTCAAGAACTGGACGACCAACGCGCTCGCGCTCAACGAGACGAGCGCCGGCCTGCCGCTCGTCGAGGGCGCCACCTACTTCTCGTGCGTGCAGGCGTTCGACCCTGCCGGCAACGCGAGCGCTCCGCTCTGCTCCAACGGGCAGACGGTCGACACGCTGCTGCCGACGCCGCCGACCACGGTCGACGACGGCCCGGCGGCGGACGTGAACTGGGACCTGTCGACCTCGGTCGCGGCCGCCAACTGGACGGGTGGCGGCGACACCCCCGGCTCAGGCGTGCAGCGCTGGGAGTACTGCATCTCGACCACGGCGCCGTGTGCCGGCACGATCGTCAAGAACTGGACGTCGAGCGGGACCGTCACCAACGAGTCGAGCACCGCCCTGCCGCTCGTCCAGGGCGAGCAGTACGTGACGTGCGTGCGCGTGTTCGACGTCGCCGGCAACGCCTCGGCCAGCGCGACCTGCTCGGACGGCCAGCGCGTCGACACCGTCAGCCCGCCCGCGCCCGCGACCGTCGACGACGGCCCCGCCGCGGACGTCGACACCACCGCCAGCACGAGCACGCTCACGTTCCACTGGGCCACCGTCGTGGACCCCGCACCCGGCGTCGGTGTCGCCTCCGGCCTCGGCCGCTACCAGTACTGCATCACCACCACCGCGGCCGGCACCGACTGCACGGGCGCGGCCACGGTCGCCTGGACCGACGTCGCCCCCGCCACCGCGACGTCGTTCACGCGGTCGGGCCTCGCGCTCGTCGGCGGCACGACCTACCGCACCTGCATCCGCGCCTTCGACGTGGCCGGCAACGCCGCCGGCCCGAGCCTGTGCTCGGACGGCATCACGCCGGACAACACCGCGCCGACCTGGCCGGGCGGCTCGGTGTCGCGCGACGGGGCGACGGCGCCCGCGGACCTGACGTGGGTCTCGAGCCTCTCCGCGCTCGGCAGCAACTGGACCGCGGCGGCCGACAACGTCGCCGTCACCGACTACGAGTACTGCCTGTCGACGGTCACGGGCTGCGCCGGCACCGTCGTGAAGGGCTGGACCGCCGTGGGCGGCCCCACGCTCTCCCAGACGAGCGTCGGACTGACGCTCGCCGAGGGCCAGCTCTACTTCGCCTGCGTCCGGGCGCTCGACGCGAGCGGCAACGCCAGCGCGCCGCTGTGCTCGAACGGGCAGACCGTCGACACCGTCGCCCCGACGCCGCCGACGACCGTCAACGACGGACCCGCCGCCGACCTGACGTGGCTGCTGTCGACGTCGACCGCGGCCGCCAACTGGACGGGCGGCGGTGACACGGGTTCGGGTATCCAGCGCTGGGAGTTCTGCGTGTCGACCAGCGCGACGTGCGCCGGCACCGTCGTGAAGACCTGGACGAGCACGGGCGTCGTCGCCAGCGAATCCACGAGCGCCCTGCCGCTCGCGGAGGGCGAGCGCTACTTCACCTGCGTGCGTGCGGTCGACACCGCCGGCAACGCCTCCGCCGGAGCCACCTGCTCCAACGGCCAGCGCGTCGACACGGTGGCGCCGCCCGGGCCCTCGACGGTCAACGACGGCACCGCCGCCGACATCTCCTACAGCAGCAGCCCCTCGGTCTACGACATCAACTGGACCACGGTCGTCGACCCCGCCCCCGGCGTGGGCGTCGCCTCAGGCCTGGCTCGCTACCAGACCTGCATCACCACCACCGCGACGGGCGCCGACTGCGCGGCGGGCGCCACGGGCCCGTGGCTCGACGCGGCACCCGCGACCGCCACGTCCGCGACCCGGACGGGCCTCGCCCTCACGAACGGCGGCACCTACCGCGCCTGCGTGCGGGCGATCGACGTCGCGACCAACGCATCGACCCCGCCGACGTGTTCCAACGGCATCGTCATCGACCTCGGCCCGCCCACGGCGAGCTGGGCCTCCTGGACCGACAACAGCGCCTTCCTGTATTCGCCCGGCGGCAACCTCCTCTACTTCAACCCCACCGCGCCCTTCGTGGCGGGCAGCAAGGCGACCGCCACGGTCACCGCCACCGATCCGGGTGCGGGCATGAACCACGTGGACTTCCCCGGCCTGGCTGCTGGTGCGGCGTGGGGTGCAGGCGGCGCCGACAGCACCGTCGGCCCGGCCAACTCCTGGACGTGGGACTACACGTTCTCGGGCGGGGGCGCGATCGGCGACCCGGCCCTCACCAACGCGACGGCGTACGACAACGGCGGCGCCTTCACCGGAGCGCCGACGCTGAACTTCCAGGTCGACCCCGACACCGCCGACCCCGTCGTGGGAACGATGCCGTCGCTCACCGGGCTGCAGTCGACCACCCTCCTCACGCAGTCCATCCCGCTCGGCACCGACTCGCAGTCCGGGGTCGGACGCTACGTGGTCGACGTGCAGTACGCCCCCATGGTGGACGGCGTGTGCGGTGCCTGGGATCCGTGGATCCTCGGCGACGCCGTGCCCGGCGCGTTCGGCACCGCCAGCAACGGCACGACGCTGACGGTGACGCAGCACCTCAACGACAACTCCCCGTACGACGGCGTGCCGGACTACAAGGACTCGTTCTGCTTCCGCGACCAGGTGCGGGTCTACGACAACGTCGACCGCATGTCGACCATCCCGGCCAACGGTGTGCTGCGCGCCGACTTCGCCGACCCGGTGGCGGCCATCACGGGCCCGGCCGGTGGCAGCTCGCACAGCGGCACCTTCACCGTCTCGGGCACGGCGTCCGACGACTGGGCGGGCGGCGGCCTCGAGTACACCGACACGGGCAGCGGCATCGCGCAGGTCACGGTGACGTACCAGCTGGGCGCGGCGCCGGTCGGCAACGCGTGCCCGGCGATCACCACCTTCACGGGCAGCTTCGCGTCGCAGGGCTGGACGTGCGCGTGGAACACCGGCGCGCTGACCGACGGGCTCTACACCGTCCGGGTCCAGGCCACCGACCGCAGCGGTCGCACCTCCACCGTCGCGACCACGACCTACCTGCTCGACAACAACGCACCGCTCGTGACGTTCCACAGCTGGGACGACCACGGCAGCACCTGGATGCACGCCGTCGGCAACGTCGCCTGGGTCAACCCGACCGCGCCCGGCGGCGCCTACTCGCTCGACGCGCGCGTCACCGCCACCGATGCCGGGAGCGGCGTCGCAACCGTCGCCTTCCCGGCGCTCGGTGCCGGGTGGACGCCCGGCTCCGCGACCAACGCCGCCAACACCTCCCCCGTGCCCGTCGCGAACGCGTGGACGATGGCGTACAGCTTCACCACGCCCTCCAGCCTCGCAGCGCCCGGAACGAAGTCGGCGACGGCGACCGACGGCGCCGGCAACCCGAACGGCATCCCGTTCGAGGTGCGCCTCGACGGCGCGGCCCCGACCGGTGTCGGCGCGTCCGTCGTGAGCGGCCTGCAGAAGACCGCGACGGTCGCCGTGACCCTCGCCGCAGGCACCGAGCCCGCCACCGAATCCGGGCTCGGCTCCTGGCGGCTCGAGTACGACTCGGCGCCCATCGCCAACGACGTGTGCGGGAGCTACACCGGCACGTGGAGCGTGGCGACGACCGGCGTCGGCGCCGCCCCGTCGAGCTACCTGCACGATGTCACCGCGCTCGGCTCGGGCTGCTACCAGTACCGCCTCGTGGCGACCGACAACGTCGGCAACGCCGCGACGAGCGCCGTCGTGGGCGCGCGCCGCGTCGACCTCGTCGCCCCGACCGTCAGCATCGCCGCGCCGCTGGCCGGCAGCGTCCAGGGCGGCACCGTGACCGTGTCGGGCGCCGCGGGCGACGCGAACTCCGGCATCAACCTCGTCAGCGTCACGTGGACGCGCACCGCGCCGAGCGCCGGGTCCGGCTCGGTCTGCAGCCCGGCCACGCTCACCGGTTCGTCACCGACCTGGGGCTGGACGTGCTCCTGGTCGACCGGCGCGCTGCCGGACGGCACCTACACCGTGACCGCCACCTCCACCGACCGTGCGACGAACGTCTCCACCGCGGCGACGATCTCGATCACCCTGGACAACTTCCCGCCGGCCGTCGCCTTCCACAGCTTCGCCGAGGCCACTCCGTACACCTACTGGGGCGGCACGGTCGGCGGCGCCGACCACGACCTCTGGTACAACCCGTCCGCCCCGGCCGGCAGCTACTCCTTCGACGTGCTCACCACCGCCACCGACCCGGCGGGCGTCTCGCGGGTGGAGTACGACGGCGCCGGCGCGGGCTGGACGCCCGGTGGCGCGGTCGGCACGCAGACGGTGCCGGTGAACGCACCGACGAACGACCGGTTCCGCCAGACCTACAGCTTCAACACGTCCGGCGCGGTCGTCGACCCGCCGACCCTCAAGGCGACGGCGTTCGACACGGCCGGCAACCCCGCGGTGGTGCCGTTCGAGCTGCGACCTGACACCGCCGCGCCGGCCGCGGCGACGGTCAGCTCGCCCAACGGGTTCGTTGCCTCCACCTCCGTCACCGTCACCCTCGCGACGGGTGGCGACGGCACGGGCTCGGGCATCGCGAGCTGGGTGCTGCAGCGCTCCACCGGCACGCTGTCGGGCGCGAGCTGCGTCGGCTGGGGCGCCTACGTGGCGACGGCCTCGAGCGGCACGGGCACCTTCAGCGGCACCCGCACCGACGTCGTGTCGGACCCCGGCTGCTTCCGCTACCGCATCCACGTCGTGGACAACGTCGGCAACGCCGCCGACGTCGACGCCGCGGAGCAGGTCAAGGTCGACCTCGTCCCGCCGACGGGCTCGATCGTCCTGGCGACCGGCACCAACCCGGCGTGGCAGTACCTCGCCACGCCCACGCGCCTGTACGTCAACACGGCCGCGGGCCGCTCGGGCACCTTCACCGCCACCACGAACGCCTCCGCCGCCTCCGGCGTGCTCGACGTCAACTTCCCGGTGCTCGCGACCGGCTTCAGCGGCGACGGGCCGCAGCCCGGCCCCGGCCCGACGGTCGGCACCACGTACACGTGGAGCGCCCTCGCGGCCGCGCCGCCGACGGGGCTGTTCGCCCGCGTGCGCTCCAACAGCCTCGGCCAGCTCGACCTGCCGTTCGAGGTGATCGCCGACCCGAACGCCCCGACCGGCGCCGCCCCGACCCACACGGGTGGCTACACGACCGGCAGCTCCGTCACCGTCGCCTTCGCGAGCGGCACCGACGGCACGGGCTCGGGCGTCGCGGGCTGGCAGCTGCAGCGCGAGGTCGGCACCCTCGCCGCAGGGGCCTGCACCTGGACCGGCACGTGGACCGCGGTCGGCCCCGCCGGCGGATCGTCCTACGTCGACTCGGGCCTCGCCCAGGCGTCGTGCGAGCACTATCGCGTGGCCACCACCGACCGCGTCGGCAACGTCGGCACGACGGCTGCGTCCCCCGCGATCATGGTGGACCAGACCGGGCCGGTCGGCGCCACCGTGACGCTCGCCGAGGGCACCAACCCCGCGAAGCAGTACCTCGCGTCGCCGTCGATGCTGTGGGTGAACCCGACGCCCGGCGGCCCCGCCAACTTCACTGCCACCGTGACCGCATCGGACCCGGAGTCCGGCACGGGCAGCGCGACCTTCCCGTCGCTCGGCTCGACCTTCACGTCCTCCACCACCGCGACGGTGGCGACCTACTCGTGGGCCGCCGGCGCGACCGCCCCGGGCGTGCGCACCGTCACCGTCAGCAACGGCAGCGGGCTCACCGCCACGGCGACCTTCACGGTCGACGTCGACAGTGCCGCCCCGACCGGCGCGACGCTCGACCAGCAGAACGGCTTCGACACGGACAACTCGGTGGACGTCTCGTTCGCGGGCGGCTCGGACGGGACGGGGTCGGGCATCGGCACCTGGCGCATCGAGCGCCGCAGCGCACCGTACGACAGCGCCACGGCGACCTGCAGCCCCTGGAGCGGATGGACCACGCACCCGCTGCCGCTCGGCCAGCCGACCAGCCCGTGGGTGGACACCGCCGTCGCACAGCCGACCTGCTACCAGTACCACCTGGTCGAGGTCGACAACGTCGGCAACACGACCACCACCGGTGACGGCACCGACACCGCGAAGGTGCTCGACGACATCTTCCCGCCGGCCAGCTTCAACCTGACCCTGCCGACCAACCCGGCGCTGCCGGCGATCACCACCGCCGTGGCCGCCCCGTCGTGCGCCACGCTGCCGACCTACTCGTCCAGCACGCCGGCGTTCGCGTGGACCGCGTCCTCCGACGCCGAGTCGGGCCTCGCCAGCTACGGCGTCTACGTCGACGGCACCGGCACGCTCGACGCCACGGTGCCCGCCCCGGCAACCACGTGGACGAGCACCGTCCTGGCCGAGGGTGCGCACACGCTCGGCGTGCGGGCCGTCGACAACCAGGCGAACTCGACCACGGCGCTGCCGGCCTTCCCGACCACCGTGCGCGTCGACTCCTCGGCACCGACCGCCGCGCTGACCGCCCCCACCGCCGGCTCGTGGACCGCCGACACCACGCCCATGCTCGACTGGTCGACCGCCGACGCCAACTGCCTCGCCCGGGTCGAGGTGTACCTCGACGGTGGCCTGACCACGCCGGCCGCCGTCGCCTCCGGTACGGAGGGTGACTGGACGCCCGCCGCGCCGCTCGCCCAGGGCCTGCACGACTGGCGCGTCGAGGCGATCGACACGCTCGGTCGCCGCACCTCCTCGCCGACCGTGAGCTTCGGCGTCGACACCACGCCGCCGGCCGCCTTCTCGCTCGTGTCCCCGACGGCCGGACAGACCGTGCGCGGGTTCGTGCCGGTGACGTGGAACGCGTCGAGCGACGCGGACAGTGGCCTGCCCGCCACCGCGGCCTACGAGGTCTGGGTCGACGGCGTGCTGCGCACCGCCGTGGGCTCGTCGATCACCACCGCCACGATCGCCGGCATCACGAACGGCAGCCACACGGTGTACGTGAAGGCGATCGACCGCGTCGGCAACGCCACGCAGACGGCGAGCATCACCTTCACCGGCTACGGTGCCATCCCGCTGCCGGTGCACGCGACGCCGACCAACGGATCCGCGACCAACGTCGTGCCCGCCCTCGACTGGACCTGGACCACCGACGGCGGACCGGCACCGACGAGCACCGACGTCGTGCTCGACTCGGCAGTCGACGGCGTCGAGCCGTGGCCGAGCACCATCCGCACGATCGCCGACCCGGGCGACGGCGTGCACACCTGGCACCTCGTCCAGCACGATCCCTACACGGGCACCGTCACCACCGCCAACTGGACGTTCACGCTCGACCGCACGCTGCCGATCAACCCCGGCCCGATCACCCGCACGGCCACCACGCTGTCCTGGCCGGCGCCGGTCGACCCCGCCACGCCGACCGCCTCCGGCATCAACCACCAGGAGCTGTGGATCAACGACGGCGTCAATCCGCCGACCGTCACCGCGATGGGCCCGGGCGTGACGTCACGCAGCTACGGCACCCTCCCGGACGGCATCTACACGATGTTCGTGCGTGCCGTCGACCAGGCCGGCAACGTCACGGACACGCCCACCATCACGGTGACCAACGACTCGGCCCCGCCGACCGCGTTCACGCTCGTCAACCCGGCGCCGCTCGGTGCACTGCCGGCCATCACGACGGGTGCAGGCCCGACGGCGTGCGAGACCGCCCCGACCTTCACCTCCGGCACGCCGACGCTCTCGTGGAGCGCGTCCAGCGACGCGACCAGCGGCCTCGCGGGCTACGACATCCTCGTCGACGGCACCATCGCGGGCACCGTCGCCGCGCCCGCCACGTCCTGGACCGCGTCGCCCGCGATCGCCGGCGGGAC
>JAOPYS010000414.1 GCA_025964465.1 Thermoleophilia bacterium | reverse complement strand
GAGGAGGAGGGGCGCCTGCGCGCCCGCGACGCCGTGGCCACGGGCGCGGCGCTGCGCACGTGGAAGGAGTGGATCCGCGCCCAGGGCGGCAACCCCGACGCGGCGCTGCGACTCGCGCCCGTCGAGCACACCGTGCTCGCGCACGAGGGCGGCGTCGTGGCCGAGGTCGACGCGCTCACGGTCGGCCTCGCCGCCGCGCGCCTCGGCGCCGGGCGGCGCACCAAGGCTGACCGCATCGACCACTCCGTCGGCGTCGAGCTGCACGTCGGGGTCGGTGGCAGCATCGCCGCGGGCGACCCGCTGCTCACGGTCTACGCCCGCGACGACGAGTCCGCCCACGAGGCGGCGGCGTCGATCCTCGAGCGGGTCCGCATCGTCGGCGGCGCCGACGGGCGCGCCGCCGCCGTGCGGCGCTCGGTCATCCTCGAGCGGCGGGGCTGAGCCGCCGCCGGCGGCCCGAGCGCGCCCCGTGCCCGAACTCCCTGAGGTGGAGACGGTCCGCCGCGGCCTCGAGCCGCTCATGGTCGGACGCGTCATCGAGCGCGTCGAGGTGCTCGACCCGCGGCTCGTGCAGCCCGTCGATCCGCGCGGCGTGGAACTCGCGCTCACCGGCCGCGAGGTCACGGCCATCGACCGCCGCGGCAAGTACCTAGTGGTCGAGCTCGACGACGGCGAGCTGGTCGCGCTGCACCACCTGCGCATGACCGGCTCGTTCGCCGCGCCCACGCAGCCCGTGCCGACCCACGTGCGCCTGCGCTACCACCTGGCGGGCCTCCCCGGCCCGATCGCCTACAACGACCCGCGACGGTTCGGCACCCTGCACGTGGACGACGCGGACGGTGTGCGGCGCTACCTCGACGCGCGCCTCGGCCCCGAGCCGCTCGGCGACGACTGGGACGCCGCCGCGCTGCACGCCCGCACCCGCGGCCGCGCCGCGCCCCTCAAGGCCGTGCTGTTGGACCAGCGCGTGGTCGCCGGCCTCGGCAACATCTACGTCGACGAGGCGTGCTTCCTCGCCGGCGTGCGCCCCGACCTCTCCGCCGACCGCCTCACCCGCGCGGCGGCCGAGCGCCTCGTCACCGCCGTGCGCGCACGCCTCCTCGAGGCCATCGAGGTAGGTGGCTCGACCCTGCGCGACTACCGCGGCGTCGAGGGCGAGGTCGGCGGGATGCAGGAGCGGTTCCTGGCCTACGGGCGCGCCGGCCTGCCGTGCCTGCGCTGCGGCACGACCATGCGCGGAGCCCGCATCGCGGGCCGTGGGACGAGCTGGTGTCCGCGCTGCCAGCCTGCAACTCGTCCACGCTGATCCGACGCGACTCGTAGCACCAGCGAGTGCGCCAACTTGCAAAATCCCTGCTCGCGGTACGGCGTGTCAGTCGCCGCATCCCCATGGCCACGCGGGTTCGGCGAGACGTGTCGTTTTCCGAAAAAACCGCGGTGAACGCGCTAGCACGGCATCGGATCCTCATGGATGTCGCGTTCCGCCGATACTCCCTCCACGGACATACAGGACCCTGACGGGGACGGCCCTCCCACAGGCCACCGCCGCAGCGCCTCCCATACCTCCGGTGCACCGAACGCACCCCGCGCTGCTCGCCCCGTCCGCTTGGTCCACTACGAGTCCGGCGCCGACCCGCAGGTGAGCCCACCAGCTCCCGCCACTCGGACGCCAGCGCGCCGCATCCCTCGCATCGCGCCCTCGACCAACCATGCCGACGTGCCTGCGCGTCGCGTGCCGGACCCTCGCACGCCCCATCCCAATGAGGAGGACGCACCATGCGACACGCCACGACCACGACCACGAACGCGAACACCATCACGGATCGACGCCCGTTCCGGGCTCGCGCAACGACGCTGCTCGCGGGCCTCGGGCTGCTCGCCTCGGCCACCACGGCGCACGCCGGGGCACCCGCCCTGGCATCCGCCACGTCCTGGGCGCCACACCTGGACCGGCGAATCGTCACCACGCGTGCCACCGTCCTCGGCGCCCAGCGCGCCACGTGGTACGGCCCCGGCTTCTACGGCCACCGCACCGCGTGCGGGATGCGCCTGGCCCGCGGCACGTGGGGCATCGCGCACCGCACCCTCCCGTGCGGCACGCTCGTCACGCTGCAGCGCGGCAACCGCCGCGTCAGCGTCCGCGTCATCGACCGGGGGCCGTACAGCGGCGCGTCGGTCGATCTCACCGAGCGCACGAAGCAGTTCCTGGGCTTCGTCGACGGCTCGGTGCGGATGACGCAGGTGCGGCGCTTCCGCGTGCTGCCCAAGGGCACGCGCTGACCACCCCGCGCAACGCGGTGGCAGCTCCCGCCCGATAGACGGGCGAGGAGCTGCCTCCGGGGGGAGGTGGCGTCGCGTCGCCGGGATGCCGGCGCCGGCCTCGTCTTCTCCGGGGGGATCGGCATGGCGGACATCGCCAACATCACGCGCGCGCTGTCGCACCTCGAGGTGTCGCTGACGAGCAACGCGCTCGAACACTTCGCCGAGTTCGCCGATGGCGCCGAGCGCACCCTCGTCGGTGACATGTTTCACGTCAGCCACGAGCCCTCTGCGCAGGTGTTCGCGGACCTGGGCGAGCGCGGGGTCGCGCAGCGCTACCTCGTCGACCCGGAGGAGACCGCCGACGTCGCGGCCTGGCTCGACGGCAGCGGCGCGGAACTCACGCCCTACGGGAAGATGCCGCGCAAGAACCACTCCAAGGCCTACGTCGCGGACGGCGAACGGGCCTTCCTCACCACCGGCGCGTTCACGGACGCCACCGCCGAGCGCCACGAGTTCGTGGCGACCTTCGACGGCGACGGCGCCCGCGCGGTGCAGGCGGTCACCGACGCGCAGATCGGCGGCAACACGAGGGCCATGCGCGCCGCCGCCAAGCACGCCGCCTCCTTCGGCATCGTCTACAACGACGCGCGCAGCGGCACCACCTACCTCACCGACACGCTCTTCGACATGGTGCGGAATGCGAAGACGCGCATCGCCGTCTCCACGAAGGTCATGTCTGACGTTCGCATGCAGCGCCTGCTGGACGAGGCCGTGGCACGCAACGTGCAGGTCGCGTTCACCGACATCCGCGCCGACGGCATGCACGGCAACCTGGTCGTGGCGGACGACTCCGTCTACCTCGGCACCGCGCACATGTCGTCGCGGTCGCTGGGTGACATGCGCTACGCCTATCGCCAGTCGCGCGAGGTCGGCCTCGTGCAGCACGACGCGCAGCTCGCGCAGACGCTGCTCACGCGCCTCGACGACCTCGGGATGCAGCGCTACACGCCGTCGGAGTTCGCGAGGTCGAATGCGCTGTTTGCCCGGATGGAGGCGCCCGACGCGCTGGCCGACCGGATCGAGAAGCTCGCCGCGCGCGGGGACGACACGACGGCGCACCAGGCCCGACTGCCGGCGCTGGAACGTGACGCGGAGGCCGCCGAGGACGACTGGCAGGTGCTGGCCGACGACGTCCTCGCCCGCCGCGAGGAGGACGGACTGACGTTCGGCGGCCTGCCGGTGCCGCCGCCGGTGGTCGAGCGGCCCCCGGGCCGTTGGGCTCGCCTGGTCGATCGGGTGCGACCCGGCGACTGACACGGGCGAGGCGGAACGACGAGCGCCTCGTTCTCGATAGACAGTGGACGGTGCTTCCCGGGGGGGAAGCAGACCGCGCCGGGGGAGGGACCCTCGCGGCGTGGCCATACGGAGGGGACGAATCCATGGCGGACATCGCCAACATCACCCGGTCGATCAGCGGGCTCGAGGTCGCACTGACCCGCACGGCACTGACCGACTTCGCGACGTTCGCGAAGGGCGCCACCAGCGAGATGGTCGGCGACATGTTCTGCCTGAGCCACGCCGACTCGGCCAAGCTCTTCGCCGACATGGGCAAGCGCGGCGTCGCACAGCGCTACCTCGCCGACCCCGAGCGGGTCGAGCGCATCGCCACCACGCTCGAGGGCAGCGGCGCGAAGCTGACCTCCTACGGCTCGATGCCGCTCAAGAACCACTCGAAGGCGTACGTGCGCGACGGCTCGCACGCGTTCTTCACCACGGGTGCGTTCACCGGGCTCACGCCCAAGCGCTACGAGTTCGTCTCCACCTTCCAGGGCGAGGCAGCCAAGGCCGTGCAGGCGGTGACCGACGCCCAGATCGGCGGGGACACGAGGGCGATGCGCGACGCGGCCAAGCACGCGGCGTCGTTCGGCATCCTCTACAACGACGCACGCAGCGGCTCGACCTTCCTGACCGACACCCTCTTCGACATGGTCCGCACCGCCGAGCACCGGGTCGTGGTCTCCACGAAGATCATGGACGACACGCGGATGAAGAAGCTCGTGGCCGACGCCGCGGCGCGCGGGGTCGACGTCGCCTTCACGGACATCCGCTCCATGGGCATGCACGGCAACCTGGTGGTCGCCGACGACTCGGTGTACTTCGGCACCGCGCACATGTCGTCGCGGTCACTGGGTGACATGCGCTACGCGTACCGCCAGTCGCGCGAGCTCGGCATCGTGCAGCACGACGCGAAGCTCGCCCACGGGATGCTGGCACGGCTCGACGAGATCGGCATGCCGCGCTTCACGGCCGAGGAATTCTCCAAGTCGGTGAAGCTCGATGCGG
>JAOPYS010000132.1 GCA_025964465.1 Thermoleophilia bacterium | reverse complement strand
GGCACCTTGGCGAGCTTGAGCGAGAAGCCCATGTTGTCGCGCACGGTCATGTGGGGGTAGAGCGCGTAGCTCTGGAACACCATCGCGATGTCGCGCTCCCCCGGGTCGAGGTCGTTGACGACGCGGTCGCCGATGACGAGCTCGCCTTCGGTGATCTCCTCGAGCCCCGCGATCATCCGCAGCGCCGTCGACTTCCCGCACCCCGAGGGCCCGACGAGGATCATGAATTCGCCATCCTCCACCGTCAGCGAGAGGTCGCGCACGCCCACCGTGCCGTCGCCGTACCGCTTGGTGACCCCGTCGAGCACGATCTGCGCCATCGCCCTATCCCTTCACTGCACCGGCGGTGAGGCCGGCGACGATCTTCTTCTGGAACACGAGGACGAGCACGACGAGCGGCACCATGACGATGACGGACGCGGCGCTGATGGTGCCGAGCGGAGCCTCGAACTTCACCGACCCGGTGAAGAACGCGATGGCGGCGGGGACGGTGCGCGCCTGCGGCGTGCTCGTCAGGGTGATGGCGAAGAGGAACTCGTTCCACGCGGCGAAGAACACGAGCAGCGCGGCCGTCACCAGGCCGGGCGCCGCGAGCGGGAACACCACCTTGGTGAAGGCCTGGATACGCGTGGCCCCGTCGACCAGCGCGGCCTCCTCCAGCTCGCGCGGGATCTCGCGGAAGAAGCTCGTCAGGATGAAGATGGTGAGCGGGAGCGTGAACACCAGGTTCGGCAGGATCAGCCCCAGCCCGTACGGCGCGTCGTACAGGCCGATGTCAGTCCACAGCTTGAAGAGCGGGGCCGCGATCGCAATCACCGGGAAGGTGGAGATCGAGAGCACGATGCCGAGCAGCAGGGCCTTGAACGGGAAGCGCAACCGCGCGAGCGCGTACGCCGCGAACGAGCCGACGAACATCGCCAGCACGGTGGTGGTCGTGGCGACGATGGCGCTGTTGCGCAGCGCGAGCAGGAAGTCGCCGTCGCGGAGCACCGAGCGGTAGTTGCCGAGCGTGGCGTGCGACGGCCAGAGCGAACCGCTCGACAGCTGCGCGCCCGACTTGAGCGACGTGTTGACGATCCAGTAGATCGGAAACAGGCAGAAGACCACGATGCCGACCACGGCGGCCCACAGCAGCGTGGAACGCAGCCACCCGGGCATCGACCGACGCCGGCTGCGGGCGCGCACCCGCGACGGCTCGCCCGCCTGCGCCACCGCGGTGCTGGCCCGCCCCGTCGATCCGGCCGTCATCGCTCCTCCTCCGTGAGGGTGTTGATGTTGCCGCCGACGAAGCGGATGTAGAGGAACGAGACGAGCATGACCACCGCGAACGTCAGCACGGAGAGGGCGGCGCCCAGCCCGATCAGCCGGTTCTGCGTCAGCTCCTGGTACGCGAGCAGCGACAGCACCTGCGTGCCGTTGGTGCCGTCGGTGAGCACGGCCGGCAGGTCGAAGATGCGGAGCGCGTCGAGGGTGCGGAAGATGAGCGCGACGAGCAGCGCCGGCATCAGCAGCGGGATGGTGATGCGGCGGAAGCGCTGCCACGGCGTCGCCCCGTCGACCTTCGCCGCCTCGTAGACGTCGGACGGGATCACCTGCAGGCCCGCAAGCAACAGCAGCGCCATGAACGGTGCGGTCTTCCACACGTCCGCGAGGATGAGCACCGACATCGCATAGCCCCGCTCCCCCAGCCACACGACGTCGCCGCCGATGCCGACCTTGTCGAGCAGCTGCGGCGCGAACCCGAGGCCCGGCTCGAAGATCGAGCGCCACGTGATCGCCGTCACGGCGGTGATCGTGGCCCACGGCACGAGCACGACCGCGCGCAGCATGCCGCGACCGCGGAACGCGCTGTGCATCGCGAGCGCCATGCCCAGCCCGATCACGACCTCCAGCGAGACCGACACCACCGTGAACAGCAGCGTGTTGCCGAGCGCTCCCCAGAAGCCGCCGCTGAACGCGGCCTGGTAGTTGTCGGCCCCTGCGAATCGCTGCAGCCCGGGCACGCGCACGCTGTACTCGTTGAGTGACAGCCACACTGCGTACGCGATCGGGTAGGCCGCGACCAGCGCGATGAGCAGCATTGCGGGCGAGAGCATCATCGCGGCGAGCCGCCGCTCCGAACGGCCGAACTTCGACCGTCCGCGCGCCCCGGTGCCGGACGGGGACGGCCGGCCCGGCTCGGGGGTCGCGGCGGCTATGGGGGCGATGCTCGTCACGTCCGCCGGCCCCTTAGAAGGTCCCCAGCGCCTTGGTGATGTCGCCGTCCATCGCCTTGACCGCCGCGTCGACGGACTTCTCCCCCGCGAGCGCCGCGTAGACGTTCGTGGAGATCGCCTCGCTGATCTGCGGATAGACGGGGCTGACGGGGCGCGAGCGGCCCTGCGCGATCGAGTCGTGCAGCGTGCTGGCGAAGGGCAGCGCCTTCTTGACGGAGGCCTCGTCGTAGGCCGCCTCGAGCACCGGCGGCGTCGCGCCCTCCGCGTAGGTGACCTGTGCGTCCATCGCCGTCAGGTAGTTGATCACGGCCGCGGCGCCCGCGGCGTTGTCGGAGTACTGCGACACCGCGAGGTTGTACCCGCCGAGCACGCTCGCCGCCTCCGCGTCACCGAACGACGGGAAGGGCGCGACCTCGAACTTGCCCTTGATCGCGGGGGCCGACTGCCCGAGCGAGTAGGCGTAGGGCCAGTTGCGCATGAAGGTCACCGCGCCGCTCTCGAACGCGCGACGTGCCTCCTCCTCCTTGTAGGTCAGCGTCGCCTTGGGGACGGCGCCGTCCTTGACGCCGTCGACCATGAACTGCAGGACCTTGCGGGTGGTGTCGGAATCGGCGGTCGACTTGGTACCGTCCTTGTCGAGCACGTCCCCACCGGCGCTGTAGAGCAGCTCGAGGAAGTGCACGGTGAGGCCCTCGTACCGCGAGCCCTGGTACGTCAGGCCCTTGGTCGTGGCCGCCTTGGCGTACAGGTCCTGCCACGTCTTCGGCACGCCGTCGGGGGCCTGGTCCGTGCGGTAGTAGATGAAGCCGGCGTTCGAGTTGAACGGCACGGCGAAGTACTTGTCGTCGTACCTGGCCGTGTCGAGCGTGGACGGGATGAACTCGTCCTTGCGCTTGTCCACGATGTCGGACGCATCCGCCAGCCAGCCCTGGGCGGCGAACTCGGCGGTCCAGACCACGTCGAGCGCGAGCACGTCGCACTCCTTGCTCTTGGCACGCAGCCGCTGCACGAGCTGCGTGCGCTGCTCGTCGGCGGATTCGGGCAGCTCGACGAGCGTGGCGTTCG
Organism: Thermoleophilia bacterium; assembly: GCA_025964465.1. Taxonomy (GTDB): domain Bacteria; phylum Actinomycetota; class Thermoleophilia; order Gaiellales; family SKUG01; genus JAGQUL01. The sequence continues at coordinate 12,329 of JAOPYS010000132.1, read as the reverse complement.
CACCCGGGTTGGCGGCGTTGAACTTCTTGAGCAGCGGCCCGTGGATGCCGCTCGTGTCCTTGCCCATGCAGACGGAGATGTCACCCGTGGGCTTCGTGTCACCCGCGGGCACGCGCTTCGTGTCAGGCGCCGAGCCCCCGCCGCCGCCGCTGCTGCTGCCGCCGCTGCTTCCTCCCCCGCAACCGGCGGCGATGGCCGCGGACGCGACCACCATCGCGGTGGCACGGAGCAGGGTGGTCGATCGGCGCATGGGTGACCTCCGGGAACGGCGAACTGACAGTGCGTGGCGTGAACCTCCCCGCCGGCAGTTCGGTTAACCACACGAACCTCCGGGCCGCGGGCCCGCCGCGCACATAGGATCGCGCGCATGTTCTTCGGCGCACACGTCTCGGCCACCGGCGGCATCCACTCCGCAGCGGAGCGCGCGGTCGCGATCGGCGCAGACGGCGTGCAGATGTTCCTGCAGAGCCCGCGCATGTGGCGCGCCACGAAGCACTCCGACGAGAACATCGCGCGGTTCCGCGAGCTGCGCGAGGCGCACCTGCAGGGCGCGGTCGCCCATGCGATCTACCTGATCAACGTCGCGACCGACGACCCCGACATGTGGGAGAAGGGCGCCGCGGCGCTCGAGCACTCGATGCGGATCGGCGCGCGGCTCGGGCTCGACGCGGTGATCTTCCATCCGGGGTCGCACAAGGGCGCCGAGGGCGGTGCGGCAGCGTGCACCGACCGCATCGTGAAGGCGTGCCTGCGCGCGCTCGAGGGCGGGCAGGCGGCCGCCGACAGCGAGGGCGACGGCCGGATGCCGTGGCTGCTGCTCGAGAACAGCGCCGGCCAGGGCGGCACGATCGGTCGCGACACCTCGGAGCTGGCGGCGCTCATCGACGCGGCCGACCGTCACCCGCAGCTGGGCGTGTGCATCGACTCGTGCCACTGGTGGGTGAGCGGCGTGGACGTCACCGACCGCGCGGTGCTGGACCACCAGCTGGCGGAGCTCGATTCGGCGATCGGGCCGGACCGGCTGCGGGCGATCCACCTCAACGACTCGAAGGCGGCGCTGGGTTCCAACCTCGACCGCCACCACAACATCGGCGAGGGCCTGATCGGCGAGGGACTTGCGACCTTCCTGGGGCACCCGCGGTTCCAGGGCCTGGGCGCCTACCTCGAGGTGGCGGGCAGCGGCGACGGGCCGCGGGCCGAGGACGTCACCGCCGCGCGCGAGCTGCACGCCCGCGCGATGGCCAGCGCCTGACCGACGACGTGCGGGTCAGCGCGCGCCGCGCTCGCGGGCCTCGCGGGCGCGGTCCTCGGTGTCGCTGGTCACGGCGCCGCGACCGCTGGCCGCGGCGATGCCCGCGACCACGAGCCACACCAGGCCGACCGCGATGAGGATCGCCGCCAGCACGGCGAACCCCGGCACCGCGATCAGCAGGGCCAGGCCCACCAGCACCAGCAATCCGATCATCGCCCAGGTCATGTAGGTGCCCATCGCTCCGTCGTCCTCCGTGTCGTACGTGTGCTGCCGTCGGTGGGGGATTTCCCGCCCGCACGGACGTGCAACGTCGACCGGCCCGCACGAGGCGGGCCGGAAGAAGAACGACGACGGAGCGCATCCCACCTCGCAAGCTTCGGACCAACGTCGCCATGCAGGTGTGGGGTGCGTCCTCCGTCGTCGGCGGGGCGCTGCTATGCAGCTGCCACCGGAGGCGGGCGCGACAGGATGTCGCAGCCGAGCATCTCGCGGAACGTGCGGATGACCTCGACGCCGCGGCGCGCGAGGGGCGGCGCCGAGCGCGGGCGCTGGCGTCGGAGGGCGATGCGCTGGAAGACCAGTTCGAGCACGTGGATGGCGCGGAGGCCGACGAGGCTCGTGGCCGCGACGAGCATGCCGGCCAGCACGCACACGCCGAACACCGATGCCAGCGGCAGCAGGCTGCGCCAGTCGGCGTACTCGAGCCCCCACCCCAGGCCGCCGAGCCAGCGCTCGAGACTCGTCTGGAGCAGCCACAGCCCGAGCAGCACGCCGGCGAAGGTCGAGGTGCGCATGACGAAGGCGTCGACGAGCGAGCCGAGCGAGAGGCGCTCGAACACGACGGAGCGGTGCTCGGCGCGGCACACGCGGTCCATGGCGCAGCCCTGCCGCAGGCGCCGACGCTCCATCGCGATGAAGGCGCACACGGCGAACAACGCGATGCCGGCCAGCACGAGCTGCCCGACGGTGAGCGGCAGCTGGGCGGCCGCGTGCTCCTGGACCGTGTGGTACTCGGTGTCGTCCAGGCCGTAGAAGAGGAAGAAGTCCTCGCGGAAGAACGCGACGAGGCGGCTCACGACCAGGGTACCCACGGCCAGCGACCCACCGACCGTGAGGGTCTGGGCGAGCCGGTAGTGGCGTCGCGCGATGTTGCTGCGGAGGGTGTCGGTCATGGGCGGCGAGGGCGGCGGACGCGTGCGGGCTGGGATCCGCACACGCCGTTGCTCCGGTATCGGCACCACCCCGCCCGGACCCGAGGGTTGATTTGCACATCGACGCGTTTGCTCGCACGGAACGGCGGTGCGGCGCGGCTCGATGACATGGAGAGGGAGCGACTCGCGGCAATGCCGCACGGGGGGAACCATGGCCGAGATCAGGCTGAGCGGCGTCAACAAGGTCTATCCGGGGGGCACGCACGCCGTCCACGACGTGGACCTGCACATCGCGGACGGCGAGTTCATGATCATGGTCGGCCCCTCCGGCTGCGCCAAGTCGACCATCCTGCGGATGATCGCGGGGCTCGAGGCGCCCACCGGCGGCACCGTCGAGATCGGCGGCCGCGTCGTGAACGACGTCGCCCCCAAGGACCGCGACATCGCGATGGTCTTCCAGAGCTACGCGCTCTATCCGCACATGACCGTGCGCGAGAACATGGCGTTCGGGCTGCGCCTGCGCAAGATGCCGCCGAACGAGATCGACCAGCGGGTCGCCGAGGCGGCGCGCATCCTCGGCCTCGAGAACCTGCTCGACCGGCTGCCCAAGGCGATGAGTGGCGGCCAGCGCCAGCGAGTCGCGATGGGCCGCGCCATCGTGCGCGAGCCGCAGGCCTTCCTCATGGACGAGCCGCTGTCGAACCTCGACGCCAAGCTGCGCGTGCAGATGCGCACGGAGATCGCCAAGCTCCACCAGCGCCTGCAGACCACCACCGTCTACGTGACCCACGACCAGGTCGAGGCGATGACGCTCGGCCAGCGGATCTGCATCCTGCGCAAGGGCGTGATCCAGCAGGTCGACACTCCGTTCGAGGTCTACAACAACCCGGCGAACGTGTTCGTCGGCGGGTTCATCGGCAGCCCCGGCATGAACTTCATGAACGGGCACCTCGTGCTGCACGACGGGATCCTGTACCTGAAGCTGGGCGAGCACCACCTGCCCGTCCCGGCGAGCGTGACGGGGCGGCTGCTCGCCTCCTCCGACCTGCACGGGCGGGGCGTCATCGTGGGCGTGCGACCCGAGCACCTCGGGGCCGCCGTGGAGGGTGACGCCAACGCGCTGCCGGTGCAGGTCGACCTGGTCGAGACGATGGGCGCGGAGGTGTACGCGTACTTCAACGCCGGCGTCTCCGTCCCCGACCTGACGGAGCTGAGCGACACGCAGGCGTCGATGGACGGGTTCGTGGCGCGGCTGTCGGGCGGCTCGGACGTACAGGGTGGCTCGCAGATGTGGCTGCGCCCCGACATGGACGAGATCCACCTCTTCGACCCGCAGACCTTCCTGACGATGCTGGCGCCGGCGGAGCAGGCGGAGGTGCGCGCACGCCAGGCCGGCGTGCACGGGCGCGCCGTGGCGAGCACGCAGGGCATGCGCAGCCCGGTGTCGAGCCCGCCATCGTCGGCGATCGTGCAGCCGATGCAGCCGGTGATCCACCTGCACCAGACGTTCATGCAGCCGGAGACCGCGGTGCAGGGCACGCTGCCCGAGGTCGCCGACCCGACGCGGATTTCCGCCGTGTTCGACCAGCCCGTGTCGTCGGGGGCGCTGCACCTGCAGCCGCTCATGCCGGCGATGGCCGCGACGGCGACGGGGAGCGGCAGGTCGGGCGACGCCTACCCGCGGCCGACGTTCGCCGACGCGTTCGCGGCGGGCGCCGCATCGGCCGCGCACTCCGCGCCCTCGTCGTTCACGCCGACCAACCGACGGACCCCGGACGCCGTGGCGACGCCGGCGTTCCGCGTCGGGTCGAGCCACCACGAGCCCGAGGCACCGGCGCCTCGCGCGCTCGCGCGCGAGGAACACCCCGAGCCGGTGGTGGCCGAGCCGGTGACGGCCGAGCCGGTGACGGCCGAGCCGCTGGTAGCCGAGGCGGTGGCACCCGAGCCGACGGCAACCGTTGCCGCCGCGCCCGCGGCGCCCGAGCCCGTACCCGCTCCCCAGCCTGCGCGTGGGTTCGCGCCACGGGTGATCGGCGTGCAGACGGTCGCGCAGCCGACCGCTCCCGAGCCCGCCGTGTCGATGCCTGCCGCGACGGCGCAGACCGGGGAGCCGGTCCTCGTCGTGACGGCGGCGGACCTGGACGGCGCCATCGACGCGATCGACGCCGTGGCCGTGCCCTCCTCCGTCGAGGCCCCCGTGGCGGAGGTCGCGCCAGCGATGCCGGCCGCGCCGGCGAGCACGGCGTTCCGCGACGCACTGGCGAAGGTGCGGATGGCGCGCGAGGCGTCGACGACGCCCGTGGTCCCCGCGCGATCGGTCGTGCCGCCGCCGGTCACGCTCCGTGCGCCAACCGTGGTAGTGGGCGTGACCGATCCGGCCAACAACTGACGGCAAAGCGGCGAGCGAGCATCAGCGATTCCGAAAAGTTCCGGGCGCCGAAGGCCCTGTGTGACGTTTTTTTCAGGATTCGAGGCGATGCCAGTGGAAATGCGGCCAAGATCGTGGCCAAACCACCTCGGGTGACGATCCGGGTCACCTGCGTCGTCACCCATCTATAACCTTCCGGTCGTTCGACCAATCGAGCGGAAGATTTCCATGATCACGCAGATCACGAGCACCACCGGCACCCCCAACCGCAACTCCGGCATCGTGCCGCCGTGGCTGGACGGCGCTGACCGCGCCAAGAACCCGGGCATCGTGCCGCCGTGGCTCGATGGCGCTGACCGCGCCACGAACCCGGGCGTCGTGCCGCCGTGGCTGCTCAACCCGATCCACATCCTTCCCATCGACGAGGCCGAGGCTGCGAGCCTCCCCGCCGGTGACACCAGGTTCGTGCACACGTCGGCCGACGTCTCCCCCATCTCGCTGGCCGACGCGCTTCGCGGTCGCTGATCCCCCAAGGTAGCGACCGTGCTCGAGCGAGCACGACATCCCACACCACATATCCACCTCCCCAAACGGTCACCGGGCACCTTCCCCCAGATCCCCCCAGCGCGGTGACCACACGAAAACGGCGAAGGCCCCGACGAGCACGGATGCTCATCGGGGCCTTCGTCGTTCATGGTCGATCCGTGTGGCTCAGGCCTTGAGGAACTGGGCGGCGGAGGCGTAGTTCGCCTCGTAGTGGTGCGGGTTGCGGTCGCCGGCCCAGGCCGCGGACTCGGTCTTGGTGCCGATCAGGAAGGCGGCGAGGGCGGGATTCTTGAGCGCGGTGGCGCTGATCGTCTTGATGCGGTCCCACGCGCCACCGAGGTCGAGCTGCTTCGACCCCTCCTTGGCGTCGCCGAGGTCGTCGATCGCCTGCAGTGCCTGCTTGCCGCCCACGACGTCCCACGTGAACGGGTCGTTGGGCGCGTCGACCTGACGCACGTTCGGGTCCGTCCCGCCGGACCAGTCGACGCGCGCGGGTGCCGGGTGACCGAACAGCGCGGCCTTGTCGACCACGCGCCCCACCTCGGGGGTGGCGATCGTGTCGCCGATCACCCAGGCGCCCTGGCTGTGGCCGGCGAGGGTGACTCGGTTGCCGGCGCCGCGCTCGGCGATGCCGGCGAGCACGAGCTTGAGCGTCTCCATCCCTGTCGACACGCTGTCGTTGAAGTCGGGCGAGGCCGGGTAGTCGACGAGCGCGACGCTCGTGCCCCCCGCGGGCGACTCCTTGGCCACCGCCGCGCGCCAGTCGGCGGGGATCGCGTGGGAGCCGGTCGCCGGCACCCAGAGCGCGATGTTCGGCTTGGAGAAGTCGATGGACGCGAGCGTGCGGTCGGCGTCGGCGCGGGCCTTGGCCAGGTCGGGGGTGCCGGGCTCCTCCAGCTTGGCGGAGCGCACGGTGGCGGCGTCGGGTCGCGGGCCGCGGGCGAGCGAGCCCTGCACGGTGGTGGCGGCGGAGCCCGAGCGGTCCGTCGCGTCGGTCGACGCGGTGACCTCGGCCTGCACCTCGCGGGCGGCGCTGATCAACGGCGTGTCGAGCGACGTGAATTGTTCGGCGATGGTGGCGCGCAGCGAGTCCAACACGAGCTTCCCCAAGCGTGGATGTCACCTCGACGTCTGGCACGGCGATGGCGAGTGGATGACCTCCGCCGTCAAGGGTGCGGCCGCGGCGACGCGCGGTCAACGGGGATGCGGCGTCCGAGGTCGTGTCAGTCGGCGTCGGCCGGCGTGATGTCGGCGGCGACCTCGCGGGCGACGAGGCGGGGCTCGCGGACTGAGCGTGCCTCGTCGAGCCGTCGCACCACGGTGGTCAGCGGGGCGGCGTGGAGCGTGGCGGGGTCGGCCTGCGCCTCCTCCACCACGGCGCGCAGGGCGGCGGCGAACTCGTCGAGCGTCTCGCGGGTCTCGGTCTCGGTCGGCTCGATCATGAGCGCCTCCTCCACCACGAGCGGGAAGTACATCGTGGGCGGGTGCACGCCGTGGTCCATCAGTCGCTTCGCGATGTCGAGCGCGCGAACGCCGGAGTCGCGGCGCACGGTGGCACCGGACACCACGAACTCGTGCATGCAGCGGCGATCGAAGGCCGGGGGCAGCACATCGCGCACCAGCTCGAGCAGGTAGTTGGCGTTGACGACCGCCAGCTCGCTCGACCGGCGCAGGCCGTCGCGGCCGTGGGTGACGACGTACGCCCAGGCGCGCACCAGCACGCCGACGTTGCCGAGGTGCCGCGAGACCGGTCCGATGGAACCGGCCGGGTCGCGGTCCAGCTCGACGGTGCCGTCGGCGGCGCGGACGATGCGCGGGCGCGGCAGCAGGTGTGCGAGGCGCTGGGCGACCGCGACCGGTCCGGCGCCGGGCCCGCCCCCGCCGTGGGGCGTGGAGAGCGTCTTGTGGACGTTGACGTGGACGATGTCGAAGCCCATGTCACCCGGGCGGGTGCGTCCCATGATGGCGTTGAGGTTCGCGCCGTCGTAGTAGAGCAGCCCGCCGGCGCCGTGCACGACCTCGGCGATGTCCAGGATGTGCTCGTCGAGCAGGCCCAGCGTGTTGGGGTTTGTGAGCATGAGGCCGGCGATGTCGAGCGTGGCGCAGGCCTCACGCACCGCGTCGAGGTCCATCCCGCCGCGCTCGTCCGTCGGGATGCTGTGGGTGCGAAGGCCGGCCATGCGGACCGTGGCGGGGTTGGTGCCGTGGGCGGTGTCGGGCACGAGCACGTGCATCGGCTCGGCGTCGACCTCGCCGCGGGCGACGCGCTCGCGGTGCCAGGCGCGCATGAGCAGCAGCCCGGTGAACTCGCCGTGGGCCCCGGCCGCCGGGCTGAGGGTGACCTCGGGGAGGCCAGCGAGCTCGGCGATGGCGTGCTGCAGCTCCAGCAGCAATTCGAGCAGCCCCTGCCACGCGCTGGCCGGGGCGAGCGGGTGCATGCGCGCGAAGGCGGGCAGCGCGGCGATCTCGTCGTGCACCTTGGGGTTGTACTTCATCGTGCACGAGCCGAGCGGATAGAAGCCCGAATCGATGGAGTGGTTGCGCTGCGACAGGCGGACGAAGTGCCGCATCAGCGTGGGCTCCGCGACCTCGGGCAGGACGGGCAGGCGCGAGCGGCGGAGCGACGGCGGCAGGTCGGCGAGGGTGGCGTCGACGTCGACGGCCTGGGGCTGGCGCGCGCTGCCGCGACCGGGGCGCGATCGCTCGAACAGCGTCGGCTCGGTGGCGGGGTGCACGCCGGGCGGGGTGGTCGCGGCGGTCACGGGGCGACCTCCGCGATGCAGCGCTCGAGCTCGGCGGCCAGGGCCTCGATGTCGTCGTCCGTGCGCTGCTCCGTCGCAGCGACGAGCAGCGCGCCGGCCGGCAGCGCGGGCCAGCCGCGTGCAGCGGGCCAGCCCACGAGCATGCCGTGCGCCGCGGCCGCCTCGACCACGGCCTCGGCGGGCACCGGCAGCTCCACAAGGAACTCGCGGAACGCGGGCCCGGCCCCGTGCGGCGACGTGACGCCCGCGATGTCGAGCACGCGGCGGCGCGTGGCGCCGGCGCGCTCGAACTGGATGGCTCCGAGCTGCTCGAGCCCGCGTGGCCCGAGCCAGCCCATGTGGACGAGCCCTGCGAGGGCGCAGAGCGCCTGGTTGGTGCAGATGTTGGAGGTCGCACGCTCACGCCGGATGTGCTGCTCGCGCGTCTGGAGGGTGAGCACGTAGCCACGTGCGCCGTCCGCGTCGAGCGTCTCGCCGACGATGCGGCCGGGCATCCGGCGCAGGTAGCGTTCCTGCGCGGCCATGAACCCGTAGGCGGGGCCGCCGGCCGAGGGGGCGCAGCCGAGGGGCTGGCCGTCGCCGACGACCACACCGGCGCCGTAGCGGCCGGGGGCCTCGAGCACGCCGAGCGAGATCGGGTCGGCGGAGACGATCGGCACGGCCCCTGCGGCCTCCGCGTCGGCGACGAGCCGCGGTGCGTCCTCGAGCAGGCCGAAGGCGTTGGGCTGCTGCACGACGAGCGCGGCCACGTCGTCGCCGAGGGCGTCGAGCACGCGCTGGGGGTCGACGGTGCCGAGCCCCGGTTCGTGTGCGACGGTCTCGACGACCATGCCGTAGGCCGAGGCGTACGTGGCCAGCACGTCGCGCACCTGGGGCGAGACGGTGTCGAGCACGACGACGCGGGTGCGGTGCGTCGACTGCTCGGCGAGGTAGGTCGCCTCCGCCACGGCCGTGGCACCGTCGTAGAGCGAGGCATTGGCGACAGGCAGGCCGGTCAGCGCGGCGATGCAGCTCTGGAACTCGAAGATGGCCTGGAGCGTGCCCTGCGAGACCTCGGGCTGGTACGGCGTGTACGCGGTCGCGAACTCGCTGCGCGACACCACGGCGCGCACGACGGCCGGCACGTAGTGGTCGTAGCACCCGACCCCGAGGAACGACGGCGTGCGCGACAGGTCGAGCGTGCGGTCGGCGTGGGCGCGGGCCCGGGCGACGAGTGCGGCCTCGCCGACGCCGAGCGGCAGGTCCAGCTCCCCGCGCATGCGGGCGGCCTCCGGCACGTCCGCGAACAGCTCGTCCACGCTGTCGACGCCGATGGCGGCCAGCATGTGGCGCAGGTCGTCGTCGGTCGCGGGAGCGTAGGGCATCCTGCCCCCGATCCTACTCGGGGCGCGCGGCGCCGCGGGCGAGCAGCACCCGTCAGGGGCGCAGGACGCCGCTGCGCTGCACGACCGCCTCGAGCGACGGGTTCACCGGGCTGGATCCGTCGATGGCGAGCACGCGCCCGGAGAGGGCGGGCCGAGCCGGGTTGCCGTGGTCGGTGAGCTCCGTCACCCAGCGGGAACCGTCGCCCGCGAGCAGCACCGCGAGGGCCCCGGCCGCCGGTTCGACGGACAGGCGCGCGGTTGCCCCGGCGATGGCATCGTCGAGCGACGCGCCGGCCGCGCGGTCGAACACGTAGTTGCAGCCGACGGGCACGTCGTGCGTCCCGGTGCCGGCCTCGACCCGCAGGAGCGCCAGCTGGCGGCCCGTCCAGGTCGCGGGGCCGGCGTCGGCAGGGATGGAGGGTCGGGGGGCGACGAGCAGCATGCGTCCAGCCTAGGCCCCGAGCGCGCCGTGAGGGGCACGTGGGAGCAGGACCGGGCCGCGCGCGGCCGCGCCGCCGGCCGTGCCAGCCGACGCAGGTGCAGCGCTGGACCGCGTCGCGTCAGGTGACGGAGCGGACGCCGAGCAGGAGCACGCCGGACAGGTCGAACGTGACCAGCACGACGAGCATGAGCGAGGTCGCCCGGTGCTCGAGGCGGCGCAGGATGCGCGACGCGACGAAGGAGACGACGGCGAGGGCCACGCACGCGATGATCACCTTGGGCCGCAGCCAACCCGCGCACGGCAGGCCGAAGCAGTCCGCCGCAGGACCCATGTCGAACGCGTAGGACCACACGGTCAGGTGCAGGGCGCACCAGACGGTGATGCCGGTGAGGAACGACGCGGCGTCGATGAAGTGGCCGATGGCGACGAGCGCCACCGCGAGCGTCCGGGCCGGCACCCGCGCGAGGGTGCCGAGTGCACCGTCGCGAGCCGGCGGCGCCGCGGCAGCCGGCCGGAACGCGAAGGGAGGCGGTTCGCTGGACGTCGAGCAGCGCACGCGGCGCGGTCGTACGTGGAGTTGTACCTGCGACATGAAGGACCAATCCTACCGATACCCGTGGACGCGCTGGGTCTTCGACGCGGGGACGGCCGCTTCCTGCCAGTTCTCGTCTCGAACGATCGAGCTCAGATGAGCGCCTGGTAGGCGGTGGAGTCGAGCAGCCGCTCGAACTCGGCGGGGTCGCCGACGCGCACGCGCACGAGCCAGGAGCCGTTGGGATCGGCGTTGACCTGCTCCGGCGAGCCGACGATGCCCTCGTTGACCTCGAGCACCTCGCCGCCGAGCGGCGCGATGATGTCCGAGACGGCCTTCACGGACTCGAGCTCGCCGTACGGCTCGCCGGCGCGGAGCGTGGAGCCCAGCTCGGGGGGCGCGTAGTAGACGATGTCGCCGAGCGCGTGCTGGGCGTGCCACGTGACGCCGAACGTCGCGACGTCGCCGTCGAGCTGCGCCCAGTCGTGTGCCTCGTGGTAGCGGCGGTCGTCCGGATAGCTGCCCTGCGTCACGCGTCGGTCCTCCGTCTGGTGCCTGTGCAGCGAACCTACCGGACGGGCGAGCCCGCCACGAACGGGCGGGCCGCGACCTGCACGGGGGTCTCGGTGCCGCGCACGTCGAGGGAGAGGGAGGTGCCGGTGGCGGCGAGGTCCGCGGCCACCCACGCGAGGCCGATGCCGGCGCGCAGCACCGGGCTCATCGTGCCGCTGGTGACGCGGCCGGCTGCGGACCCGTCCGGGCGTTGCAGCTCCATCCCGGCGCGCGGGATGCCGCGCCCGTCGACACGGATCGGCACGAGCCGTTCGCGTGGGCCGGCGGCGCGTCGCTCACGAAGCGCCGCGTGGGCCGGGGCCGTGATGTCGTCGACGGACGCGGGCGCGGCGAAACCGAGCCCCGCTGCGAGCGGGTCGCGCGCCGTGTCGAGGTCGGAGCCGTGGAGCGGGTAACACGCCTCCAGGCGGAGCGTGTCGCGCGACCCCAGGCCGCAGCGGGTGACCCGCTCGTCGCCCGTGAGCAGGCGCCACACGTCGACCGCGCCGTCGGCCGGGACGAGCAGCTCGACGCCGCGCTCGCCGGTGTACCCGGTGGTGGCGACGACACAGGCTGCCTCGGCGATGGCGGCGCCGGTGAAGGTGAAGGGCGGCATGGGGCGCGCGTCGAGGCCGGTGCGGTCGGCGAGCACCGCGAGGGCGTCCGGGCCCTGGAGCGCGAACATCGCCCAGCCGTCCGATTCGTCGACGGCGATGCCCGCGAGGGCGGCTGCGTCGAGCTCGCGGTTGGCGGCGTTGACCACGAGCAGGAGGCGCTCGGGGTCGAGCCGGTAGGCGATCAGGTCGTCGATGATGCCGGCGTCGTCGTCCAGCAGCATCGTGTACTGCGCGAGGCCCGGTTCGGCGATGCGCGACAGGTCGTTGGAGAGCACGCGCTGGAGCGCCGTGATCGCCTCGGCGCCCTCCACGACGAGCTGCCCCATGTGGGACACGTCGAAGATGCCGGCGCGCTCGCGCACCGCCATGTGCTCCGCGACGATCCCCTCGTACTGCAGGGGCATGCGCCACCCGGCGAAGGGCACCATCCGCGCACCGGCGGCGTCGTGCTCGGCGTCGAGCGGGGTTCGCCGCAGCGTCGCGGGGGCGGCGTCGTCAGCCATCGCCCGGAGCGGACAGGCCGCCACCCTGGGACGCGCCGTCGGCCGTGGCCCCGCCGCCGGAGCCGGAATCGGAACCGCCGCCACCGTCGCGGCCCTCGCCGCCGCCGGAACCGCTGCCAGAGCCACCCCCGGTGCGTGCGCCGCCGCCACCGCTGCCACCGCGGTTGCGGTTGCGACCACCACGCGAGCCGCGGCGCCGTCGCCGGGCCGCTGTGCCCGCCGCCGTCGCGGCAGCGCCCT
>JAOPYS010000016.1 GCA_025964465.1 Thermoleophilia bacterium | reverse complement strand
CGACACGATGGCCAAGATCTACCTGAAGGCCGTGCGCGAGGGCGTGAAGCCGGGCCAGGAGATCGAGGGCCTCGCGTCCGCCGTGATGCAGTCGGCCAGCGACCTGTTCGGTGCCGACAGCCACGAGTTGCAGGTCACGAAGGACGCATGGGACGCCGTCGGCGTGCTCAAGCTGGTGCAGGAGCGCCAGGGTGGCGCCGCGGCGCCGACCGCCGAGGCCTGACCCAGCAGCGTTCGCGCCATGACGCACAGCGTCGGACGGGGTCGTCAGGATCGACGGCATGGTGGTCCGACCGAGCCGTGGTGAACGCAGCGACGCGATCGACGTGGCGTCGATCGTCCTCGCGGGCGCACCGACCCGGGCGCGGCGTGCTCGACGGGCCCGCGCGCCGATCGCGCCGAGCTGGTCCGAGCCGACGTACTCCGGCCTGGGCGGGGGGTACGACGCGCGCAGCGCGCTCGTCCTGGCCCTGGTCGTGGCCGGCCTCGTGATGGCGATCGCATGGACGGTCTCGATCGGCCGCGACGGGATCGGCTCGGCGACGCCGTCGGCGCCGGCCGCGAAGGTCGCGGCCAAGCTCGACGTCGCGCCGGCAGCGGCGGCGATCGGGCCAGTCGCGGCCCCGGCTGCACGCATCCCGGCGACCGTGCGCGGCGTCGACCTGGCGCCCGGGCGCGTGTCGACGAGCCGAGCCGCGTCAGGGAGCACGCTCGTGCGGATCGGTGTCGTCGACGCGGGCACGCGACCGCTGGTGGACGGCTCGGGGGCGCGCGTCGTGGTGCTGCTCGACGCGGCGGTCGCCGGTCAGGCGCCCCTCCCGGGGATCGGCTCACGCGGCGCACGCGTGGTCGCCGAGGTGACCCTCGACCGGTGCGAGCCGGGCGTCCACACGTTGACCGTCGTCATCGACCCCGGCGCTGCCGTGCGCGACGCCGACCTCACCGACAACGCGGTCGGTCGGCGGGTCTCCATCACCTGCTGACGATCAGGTCAGCCGGGCCCACTGCGACGGCGGCAGGGCCCGCACGGCGTACAGCTGCGAGAGCGCGCCCTGGTCGATGACCGAGCCGGGCCGGTCCTCGTAGTGCCCGATGTCCCCGCGGTCGAAGATTCCCGTCTCGGGGTTGCGGGCCTGGGTCCAGGCCCGGTCGAGGTAGCCGTCGAGCGCGTGCAGGTAGGCGGGGTCAGGCGCCACGGCGTGCAGCGCGAGCAGGTTGCGGAAGAAGATCGCGTTGAACACCGGCGCCTCCTTCCAGAGCCGGTCGTCCGTCCCGTAGTACTGGAGCGCTGCCTTCGCCGTCGCCTTCGCCCGCTCCAGGTAGCGCTGCTCCCCCGTGGCCCGGTACAGGCCGACGTCGAGCCCGATCGGCGTGCCCTGGTTGTAGGAGTAGATCGACGACCCGAGCTGCCCCGAATCGTTGAGGTTGTCGGCATACAGCCCGGTGGGCAGGCGCAGGTGGTTGTCGAGCCAGGCCGCCTGCTGCTTCGCGAACTGCAGGTAGCTCGCCTTCCCGGTCGACTCGTACAGGTCGAGGGCGAGCTCGGCCGCCGGCGCGACGCTGCACGTGTGGCGACCCGTCCGGTCACCCTCGAACCAGTAGAGCCCGCCATCGTCGTGCTGGCCGGTCCGCACCATGCGGAACGTCTGCTCGGCGTGCTCGAGGTAGCGCTCCTGGCCCGTGCCGCGGAACGCCTGCACCGCCGCGAGCCCGATCCACGCGTTGTCGTCGTAGTAGCGGTCGTTGGACCCGAGGCCCCCGGCGAACCCGTCGCCGACCCGGTAGGTCTCCAGGTCGCGGAACATGTTGTCGACGCGGTCCCAGCTGCCGCCCTGCATGGCGAGCGCGACACGGCCGTGGAGCACCTGGCCGAGCGACCACGCCTCCGTCGCCCACACCTTGGCGCCGTCGCCGCGGAAGCGGTCCTGGTCCCCGAACATCGCTCGCTGGTCGACGAGTGCGCGCTGCGCCTCCTTGGCGCGGTCGAGCGGGGCGGTGATGCCGGAGCCGTCGGGCGTGTCGGATTCCTCGGGCACGATCGCGTCGACCCCCGCGCGGACCGCGCCGTCCAGCGCGCTCACGGCCCACCGGGCCGGCATCGGCAGCGTGGCCACGAACGAGCGGCCGAATCCGGAGCCCGCGGGGTCGGCGATCGACGCCGGGTGCTCGAACCCGGGCAGCTCGACGTCGGCCTGCGGCCGTTGCGGTAGTGCGATGGGTGCTGCTCCGACGAGCATGCAGGCGATCCCCCGAGTGACCGGCGCACACCACCCCCCGCGGCGGCGCCTACCCGAGTGTCGGCGCCGGGCCCCCACCTGTTGCGTGGCCCCTGCCGGCCGCGGCGACGGGCGGTGCAGGCAGGGGGAGGCGTAGGGGGCGTCGGCCCCGGCCGCTCTGGGCGGATGGAGCGGCGATGCCTCCGATCACCCCCCTCCCGCCGACCGCTCCCGCCCTGCCGACCCCCGGGCCTGCGCCCCACGCGCCGGAGCCCGAGCCTTCCGTGGTCGCGGCGCCGGCCAAGGTGCCGGAGGCCCCGGACGCGCCCGTCCAGCCCGGCCTCGGCCCCGAGGCGCCGACCGGCAACGTGCTGATCGCACGGATGAAGGTGCAGGCCGACCTCTCGCAGGAATCGGCGATGCCGCGTGGCCCCGAGCGGCGCCAGGCCGTGTTCGACGACCTCGTGGCCACGGCGAAGACCAGCCAGGTGGACGCGCTGGCCAAGCTCGGCGAGCTGCAGAAGTCGGGGCAGGTCACGGCGGTCGAATCGCTGTTCCTCCCGAACGCCATCATGGTGACGACCAAGCCGGGGAGCCACCAGGCCGTGGCCGACGCCCTCGCCGGTGTGGCGAACGTCTCCGCCGTCGCGGAGAACAAGACGTGGGCGGTGCAGGGCCAGCGCGGCGACACGCACGTCGGAG
>JAOPYS010000348.1 GCA_025964465.1 Thermoleophilia bacterium | reverse complement strand
TCGTCGGAGAGCACGACGTCCACGGCTGCGAGGTTCTCCACGATGCGTGACGGGGTGGCCGACTTGGGGATGGCGATCGTGCCGGTCCGCAGGTGCCACGCCAGCACCACCTGCGCCGTCGTGCAGCCCCGCTCGGCCGCGATCTCGCCCAGCACCGGCTCGGCCAGCAGCTCGCCGCCCTGCCCGAGCGGGCTCCACGCCTCGGTCGCGATGCCGTGCTCCGCGTGGTACGCGCGCAGCTCGTGCTGGGGCAGCCACGGGTGCAGCTCGACCTGGTTGACGGCGGGTGTCACGCCCGTCTCCGCCGCGATGCGCTCGAGGTGCTCGACCCCGAAGTTGGACACGCCGATGGCGCGGGCCTGCCCGCGGTCGCGCACCTCCACCAGGGCGCGCCACGCATCGACGTAGGTGTCGCGCGCGGGCGAGGGCCAGTGGATGAGGTAGAGGTCGACGTGGTCGAGGCCGAGGCGCCGGAGGCTCGTCTCGAAGGCGCGGCGGGCGTCGGCCTGGTCGGTGTTCCACAGCTTGGTCGTCACGAACAGCTCGTCGCGCGCCACGCCGCTGGCGCGCAGGCCCTCGCCGACGCCGTGCTCGTTCTCGTAGACGGCGGCCGTGTCGACGCTGCGGTAGCCGGCCTCGATCGCCCGGCGCACGAGGTCGGCGGCGTCGTCGTCGGGGACCTGCCACACGCCGTAGCCGAGCTGCGGCATCACGACGCCGCCATCGAGCGTGACGGAGGGGACGTCCGCGGGGGTGGTGGCGGCGGTCATGATGCCGACCCCAGCTCGCGCAGCCGCGGGCCCAGGTCGGTGGCCACGTGCTCGAAGAACGCGTCCATGTGTTCGGGTGGCCCAGCGTTGACGAGCGCGAGGTGGTCGAAGCCCGCATCGACGAACTGCTTCGCCACCTCGACCTGGCGCTCGACGTCGGCCCCGCAGCCGAACTCCTCGCGCATGTCGTCGGCGGTGACGCTCGCGGTCGCCGCCACGAAGTTCTCGGGGTTGGGCAGCTCCGGCAGCACCTTCCAGCCGAGCGTCCCGAAACGGAACCGGCGGCGCGCGGATTCGGCGCCCTCGTCCTCCGTCGGGGCGTACGCCAGCGGCACCTCGACGTAGCGCGGCCCCCGCCCGCCCGCGTCGGCGTACAGCTGCGTCAGCTCGGCCTTGGGCTCGGTCGCGAACATGCCGGTGCCGAGCTCGGCGGCGATCTTCGCGGACCGCTCCCCGCTCATGGCCACGGCCAGCACGGGTGGCTCGTCCGGGAGGTCGAACACCCGCGCCGTGTCGAGGTTGAAGTGCTTCCCGCGGTAGGTGCGGTAGCCGCCCTCCCAGAGCTCGCAGATGATCTCGAGCGCCTCGCGCAGCCGCTCGTGCCGCACCCGCACCTCGGGCCAGCCCTCGCCGATGATGTGCTCGTTGAGGCGCTCGCCCGAGCCGATGCCGAGCGTGAAGCGCCCCTCCGACAGCACGCCGAGCGTCGCCGCGGCCTGCGCCACGATGGCGGGGTGGTAGCGGAAGCTCGGGCACGTCACCCCGGTGGCGAGGCCGAGCCGCTCGGTCTTCGCGGCGATCGCCCCGAGCACGGAGAACGCGAAGGGTGAGTGCCCGTGGTCGTCGTCGCCGAGCCACGGGTGGAAGTGGTCGGAGATCTCGATGAAGTCGAAGCCGGCCGCCTCCGCGGCGACGGCCTGGCGGACGAGCTCGCGGGGGCCGTAGGCCTCGGCGATGAGCTTGAATCCGAGCTGCATGGTGTGGGTCCTCCCGGACGACCGACGCGTGTGCCGCGCGAGGCTAGCGGAGGTCGACGCCGGTGAGCGTGAATTGGTTGCGAGGATCCGTCAGGTATCGGTGCAGGGTGGGCGAGTAGGTGCGCACCTCGATGCGGTGCCGGGCGGGGATGACGCGCAGCAGGCGCAGGTAGCCGCCGCCGCCGTCGGGGCGGTTCTGGAAGTCGGCGAGCAGCGCGTGCACGTCGCGCCCTGCGTCGTTGCGCCGTGCGCTTCGCCCGACCACGCCGGTGACGCGGCACGCGCGCGGCTCGCGCACCTGGCACTGCTCGACGTGCCCGCTCAGCACGAGCCGCAGGTCGGGCGCGGGCGCCACGAGCCGGCGCCAGATCTCGCGCCCCTCGAGCTGCCCGGGGAGGGAGGCGAGGGTGGACTGCGTGCGCGGATCACCGCGCAGGCGACCGTCGGCCGCGAGGTAGTCGTGCGTGACGAGGATGCCGACGCGGTCGGCGTCGCGCCGGGCGACGCCGCGGGCCCAGCGCAGCGCGGCTGCATCGGGGCCGAAGGGCAGCGTCAGGATCGTGAGCGGCACGCCGCCGGCGTCGACGCGGTGGACCGACTCGCTGGCGTCCCCCGGTCGCATCGTGCCGCCCCACGTCTCGGGCGCGGCGGCGCGCTGGCGGGCCGCGGGGAAGTTGCCGCGGCGGTTGAACGAGCGGGTGTCGACGGTGTGGCGACGGGCGACGTAGCCCGCCTCGCCCGCGCACGCGTCCTCGTACGCGATCGTGTCGCGGTTGCCGGGGGCGATGGCGTAGGGCAGCTTGCCGTCGAGGCGCCGCATGGCGAACGAGGCGACCCGCCACTGGGCGGCTGCGCACACGTCGTCGACCACGTCCCCGGTGTGGAGCGCGACCGCGATGCCGTCCGTCGCGCGGTGCTGGGCGAGCCACGTGGTCTGCGCGGTGAAGGTGCTCGTCGCCGGGGCGGCGTGGGGCGTGTAGTACTGGGTGTCGGGCAGCACCGCGACGGTGAAGTCGTCGACCGTCGCGCGGATGCGCACGTCGTCGAACGCGCCCGGCCCGGCGCCGGCGCCCGCGGCGACGCCCACTGCCCCGGCGGGCAGTGCGTGCTCGTCGAGCACGTCGAGCACGGGGCGGCCGTCGACCGCAGCGGTGAGGCGATCGCCCACGGCCTGCGCGTCGAGCACCGCAGCGTCGCTCGACCCGGCATCGACGTGCGCGGTTGCGAGCGTACGGTGCGTGTCGCCCTCGATCCGGTCGAGCTCCACGGCGCCCGGCCCCGGCTGCCACGTCAGTCGGTACTCGCCGTCCCGGCCCACGCGCAGCCGCACGGCCAGCGGGCGATCGTCCCCCGCGCTGCGCAGGCGCACCCGCACCGCCTCGTCGCGCCACGTGTCAGGGCCGATGCGCAGCGCGCCGCCATCGGCTGGCGGGTACAGGGCACCATCGCCGTGCACGCGCCATCCCGGGTCGCCCGACCACCCGGACCGCAGCGGGTCGTCGCCGTTGGCGAAGTCGTCGCGCACCGTCAGCGCTCGCTCGACGGTCGGCACCGGCCCGCGCGGCGTGGGCGGCGCCTCGCGCTCACCGGCGGATGCCGCTGCGCACCCGCCCGCAACCGCCGCGCATCCGAGCAGCAGTGCGATCGTCCGAAGCTGTGCGAACGGCTCCATGCCCCGGAGGTATCCGCGGGGCGGTCTGTCACACGTGCAGGTCGACGAGCACC
>JAOPYS010000343.1 GCA_025964465.1 Thermoleophilia bacterium | reverse complement strand
GACCTCGTCCTGCACGTGCGCGCGCTCGCCACCGGCGGCAGCACCAACCGCCTGGTCGGCACCCACAACCTCCACCTGCAGCACGTGCTGGAGCTGGCCGGCTGCCGCTGGACCGTGCTCAAGGACGTGCGCGACATCCTGCGCCGGGTGCGCGACAAGGGCGAGCCCGTGATCATGGCCGGCAACCCGGCCGTGCCCACCGCCTACCCGGCGCGCTTCCCCTACTACGACATCCGCCGCTCCGACAACGGCCACTGGATCGTGGTCAGTCGCTACGTGCCCGAGCGTGGCACCTACATCGTCAACGACCCGCAGTCGACGGTCGGTCCGGTCGAGGTGACCGCGGCCGAGCTCGTCGCCTTCGATTCGCGCGACGGTGGATTCGGCATCGCCGTGCGCCCCGCCTGACGGCCACCGCGACCGGTCGCACCCAGCCCGCGCGGCGGCCCGCCGCGGCCGACCCCCGTCCCGTGGGCGTGGTCGAGCAGCACGTGCGACGTACGCTCCGACCATGCTCACGTCGGCCGTCACTCCCGCCCCCGTCGCGCCGGCCGCTGCCGCCGTCGACCAGCGCAGCCTGCAGCAGGTCGTGGACGACTTCCGGGTGGCCAAGGCGCTACCGGGCGTGACCGTGGCGATCCTCCACGACGGTCACATGACCAGCCTGGCCAGCGGTGTCGCCGACGTGGCGACAGGCGCGAAGCTCACGGCGGACGACCCCATGTACATCGCCAGCGCCTCCAAGACGTTCACCGCCGGCCTGGCGATGCGCCTGGTGCAGGAGGGCCGGCTCGCCCTCGACGCGACGATCGACCGCTGGCTGCCGACGCTGCCCAACGCGGGCAGCATCACGGTGCGACAGCTGCTCGGGCATCGCAGCGGCCTCGCCAACGTGCTCGAGACGAGGCCCTTCGGCGACGCCCTCGCAGCCGACCGGCCGATGTCGCACGCGCAGCTGCTCGACGCCGCCGCCGGAGCGGCGCCACACTTCGCGCCCGGGGCCCGCTGGGAGTACTCCAACACCAACTACGTGGCCCTCGCCTCGATCCTCGAGCAGGTCACCGGCCAGCCGTTGGCCACAGCCCTGCGCGAGCGGGTGCTGCACCCCCTCGGTCTCGACGGCGTCCTCGTCGACTCCGGGGACGCGCCCGCCCCGACACCCGTGACCGGGTACTGGCACGGCTGGGACGGCGCAGGCCCGCGCGAGCCCACCGACGGGTTCTATCGCCCGGGTGGCACGTGGCGCACGACCGCATGGGGAGATGCCGGCATCGTCGCGAGCGCGCCCCAGCTGGCGCGGTGGGGGCACGAGCTGGTCGAGGGCCACCGGCTGCTCGACGCAGGCACGCGCGCCGAGATGCAGCGCGGGGCACTCGGCCCGCTGCCCGCAGACCCGAACGAGCTACCGGACGGCCTCGGGCTGTTCGGCGGCGCGCCGGTGGTCGACGGCCACGCCACCTCGCTGTGGCACAACGGGCTCGACCTCGGCTACTCCTCCATGCTCGTGGACCTCCCGAGCGAGCACACGACGGTCGCGGTGCTGGCCAACCAGCGCTGGGTCGGCATGGCGGATTGGAGCGACCTGCTGAACGAGCTCGTCGGGCGGGTCGAGGCTGGCGATGCTCAGGGCGCGAGCACCTCGAACGCGACCGTCGCCGAGTAGCGACCCGGCCGTTGCGCCAGGGCTGCGCGCATGCCCCAGACCAGGTCGACGTACCCCGTGCTCGACGTCGGCGTGGTGGCCATGGTCGTGCCTCCCGCCGGCACTGCCTTCCACGGGTCCGAGTCGCTCTGCGTGCACGTGCCGCCGTCCGCCAGCCACCCGGCAGCGACGGCCGCCGTGCCTCCGAGCGTCTGCAGGCACACGCCGAACATCGTGGTCGTCGCGGCGCCGCCCCAGTTCGCGGGTGCCCCGCCGTAGTCCGCGACCGTCTCGTTCGCCGCGACCGACATCGACGTCGATGCCTGCCCACCGTGACGACCGACGCTGACGACGGTGTGCTCGTCCACGCGGACGAGGTCGAGGGCCTGGCCCATGGCGATCGTCCGGGTGGACCAGGTCGCGCCGGCATCGTCGCTGACGTGGAGCTGGCCGTAGTCGCCGCCGACGACGATGCGGTTGGCGTCGAACACCTCGAGCGAGTTGATCACTCCGAGCGGGTTGGTCGGCGTGACCGACCACGACGCGCCGGCGTCGGTGCTCGTCCACACCTCGTCATAGCCGGTGACCGCGAACAGCGTGGTCGCCGACGCGAACCGGATCTGGTGGAGGACGGCGTACGGCGACGGGGCCGTCCCGACCGTCCACGACGCGCCTCCGTTGCTGGTGGTGCGGATCGAGGAGCTGCCGCCACCGACCACGACCGACGTGTCCGAGTACGCCGCGACGGCGCGGAGCTGCGACGTGGTCCCCGCGTTCGACGTCGCCCATGACGTGCCGCCGTTCGTCGTGTGCAGCACCGTGCCCCCGTCGCCGACCGCCCATGCGTGGGTCTCGTCGACCGCGTCGATCGCGAGCAGCCGTCCGGGGAACCCGGTGGGCTGGGCGGTCCAGGACACGCCGCCGTCGGCCGACCGCAGGACGGTGCCGGCGCCACCCACGACCCACGCCACCGAGCCCGACGCGAACGAGACGTCCATGAGCGCGACCGTCGTGCCGCTGGGCTGCGTCGTCCACGACGCGCCGCCGTTGACGGAGCGGCGGATCGATCCGTCGCGCGCGGTCGCGAGCAGCAGTTGGCCGTTCACCGGCGAGGCCGCGACGCCCGACGAGGACGGCGTCCCCGGGTCGGCCCGCCGGCCAGCCACGGTGGCGCCGTCGGCGATCCATCCGGCCCACCGGTCGTCGCCCACGATGATGCCCGCCGTGCCGTCGAACGTCGACACCGAGTGGGCCACCGCGGTGAACTGCGTGGACAGGCGCGCCCAGTTGAGCCCGCCGTCTGCGCTTCGGTAGGCCTCGCCGTACTCGCCGACGCCCCAGACCAGGTTCGGGGCGGACGACGCCGCGCTGATGCTGTGGACGTCGATCTGGCTGGTGCTGTTGACCTGTGTCCACGACGTGCCGTCCCACTTCCAGACCACCCCGCCTGCGCCGGCGGCGTACGCCGTCGTCGCTGTCGGCGCGCTGATCGAGAACCAGTACCGGCCCACCGGTGCGGCGATCTGGGTCCACGCGCCCGCCGTGGCGCCGCCGGTGGTGGTGTGGAAGATGCCTGAGGTCGTGCCCGTGCCGATGATCCACGCCTCGTTGGCGCTCGTCGCGTCGAGGTCGGCGACGCGCGAGATCGCGGGCATGGGGACGGGAGCGGCGAAGGTCGAACCGCCGTCCGCGCTCTTGAGGATCCAGACGTTCGAACCGTCCTTGGCCGCGAGGTAGACGATGCCGGGCGCCGGGATGGCCAGCCCGACCACGTCAGCCGTGGCGGGCAGCGCGGACAGCGCACCCGAGATGTCGGTGAAGGTCGGCGTCGGGTTGGTGATGTTGGTGACACGCAGGAGGTTGCGGTCGTCTCCACCGATCAGCAGCGGCCCGGCGGCACCGGGCGGCGACGCGATCCGGTTCCACCACGCCCCCGAACCAGTCGTGGCCGAGTTCCACTCCGTCCAGGAGGTCCCGGCGTTCGCCGTCCGCAGCACGCGACCGCCCGACCCGACGGCCCAGCCCGTCGTGGCATCGACGGCCACCGCGTCGGCGTACAGGTTGGCGTTGTCCTCGAATCCAGGCCACGAGGCGGTGCTGCTGCGACCCATCGCCGCGCCCGTCCCGTCCGCCTGCGAGATGCGCAGCGATGACGTGTCGTTGCTCGACCCGAAGGTGATCCGGCACGCCGCGGGCGCCGTCGACGTCGTGGCGCCCGTCCCGGGCAGCACGGTGCCGAAGGCCCGCCCCGCCGCCGTGGTGCAGCCGTTGGTGAGCTGGGTCGCACTGGGCACGTCCATCGAGACGACGACGGCGGAGGTTGCGGCACCGCCGAGCGACGCGAACCACGACGCGCCCAGCAGGACCAGCGCCGCGACGACGGGCGCCGCGCGACGCGCACGGACGCGCGGGCTGCGGGCGGGACGAGTGGGGCGGACGCTCACGCGCGTGTCATCGGCGCCGCCCGACGCGCGCATGAGCAATGCGCGACTCCCCGAACCACGGGCCTCCGACGCTGGGCTAGTGTGCGCCCTCGGGCAGGGCCCCCGCAACGAGCACGATGCGCCCGGGTGCGGCAGCGGGAAGCGGCGCGCCCGAGCCGAGGTACGCGACGAGCGCGTCGAGGTCGACGCCCAGGTCCTTGCGGCCGCGGCCCTTCTTGAGGGCAACGTACCCGTCCCCGCCGTCAGCGATGAAGGAGTTGGCGGCGACCTTGTACGACTTCGCCGGATCCAGCGCCGATCCGTCCGCCATCGTCACGGACACGATCCGCGAACCGACGGGCTTTGTCAGGTCCATGTGCACCGTCATGCCCGCGATCTGCAGGATCTTCGCGCCGCCCTTGGCGTCGAACTGCTGCTCGAGCGTCTCGCGCAGCTCCGCCCCCGTCAGGTCGAGCAGCATCACGCGGTTGGCGAAGGGCTGCACGCCGAAGACGGTGCCCCACTTGAGCGGGCCGGTCGCCGCGAGGTCCTGGCGCACGCCACCGTTGTTCATCAGGCCGACGTCCGCCTTGGCGAACACGCGCTGCGCCTCCGCGATGACGGCGCCCAGGGCCGTCTCGCCCGCCGGGGTCGCCTCGCGCGTCAACGGGGCCTTGAGGTCGGTGACGACCCGCTCGGTGCGCGGTGCGACCGCCGCGTGGAACCGCTTGACCATCGCCGCCACGGTGGGGTCGGTGAGGATGGCCGCCT
>JAOPYS010000334.1 GCA_025964465.1 Thermoleophilia bacterium | reverse complement strand
GGGTGCGCTTGAAGGGCCCGAAGAAGGTGAGGAGGCGGCGGAAGCTGCGCCATCCACCGTCGGGTGCCTGCTGGTCGGGCGGGGGGGTCACGGCGTGAGTTTCGCAGGTGCGGGGGGTACGCTCTGGACGATGCGACGCCTAACGACCTGTATGGCCGGCCTGACCTTCGCGCTGTGTGCGATGGGGTGGCCGGCCGGCGCGGACGCGGCGGGGTGCGAGGTGCTGCAGGGGCCGCGCGACCGCGCCGAGTGCAGCGCCCGCCAGGCCGCGCGGGAGCAGGCCCGCGCCGAGGTGGCCCGCAAGGTCGAGGCGACGCCGGGCACGTCGACCGGGGCCGGCGCGGACCGGTCGCACTCCGACGCGTGGGACCGGGCGCTGCACGACGCCCGCGGCGCGCACCCGGCCGACCTCGTCGAGCCGCGACCGCTCGCGGCCGTGGTCGGGCTCGCCTGGTTCGGCCTCGTCGCCCGCTCGCGCCTGCGCGCCCGCCGCCGCCACCGCCGCCCCGCCTGATCCCCAGTGCCCCTCCCACTATGAGCGGGGAATCGATTCCTGGAGCGGTATTTCCGGGATCAGTGGGGAACTGGAGTGAGGCCGTGCGCGGTCAGCTGGGGCTGGGGACTCGTTCGCGCTCGTCGGCGTCCATGGCGTCGACGAAGCGGGACCACACCTCGCTGCGGGTGGGGAAGGCCGGGACGCAGTGGCGCAGGCGCTCGAGCGGCACGCGGCCGATGATGGCGATCGTGGCGGAGTGCAGCAGCTCGGCGATGTCCGACCCGACGAACGTCGCGCCCAGGATGCAGCCGTCGTCCTCGCTGACGACGAGGCGCGCGAACCCCTCCGTCCCGCGACCGTAGAAGCTGCCGGCCGCGACGCGTTGGGGGTCTCGGTCGTAGGTGCGCACGCGCAGCCCGGCCGCCTCGGCCGAGGCGGTGGTGTGGCCGATGCCGCAGACGTTGGGTTCGGTGAACACCACGCGCGGCGCGGCATACTCGTCCTCGACGCAGTGGGTCTCCACGCCCATGGCGTTGCGCGCCGCGACCTTCGCCTGGTACACGGCGGAGTGGGTCAGCTGTGCGCGCCCGGTGATGTCGCCGACCGCGTACAGCCAGTCGTGCTCGCCCACGCGCATGCAGTCGGTCGTCGTCACGGTCTGCCCGCGCGCCGGCTCCACGCCGACCGACTCCAGGCCGAGGCCCTCGATGTTGCCCGTGCGACCGACCGCGACGAGCAGGCGCTCGGCAGTGACCGGCTCGCCCTCCTCGAGGTGGATCGTGAACGGCGCGTCGTCACCATCGCGCTCCACGCGCGTCACGCTGTGGCCGCACCGCACCGTGACGCCCGTGCGCTCGAGTGCCTCCCGCACCAGGGCCGACGCTTCCGGCTCCTCACGCGGGATCAGCCGGTCGGACCCCTCCAGCACGGTGACCTTCGCCCCGAAGGCCGAGAAGGCCTGGGCGAGCTCGACGCCGATGACGCCGCCGCCGAGCACGGCGAGGCTCTCGGGCACGTCCTGCACGAGCGTCGCCTCGCGGTTCGTCCACGGGTTCGATTCGGCGAGCCCGTCGATCGGCGGCATCGCCGCGCGCGTTCCCGTCGCGATCACCACGGCACGGCGAGCCTGGAGGGTGCGCTCGCTCCCGTCCGGCATGCGCACCACCACGCGGCGCTCCCCGTCGAGCCGTCCGTCGCCGCGCACGATCTCCACGCCGTGCTTGGCGACGCGGTCCGCGTGCGAGCTGTCGTCGAGCCCGCGCACCACCTCGTCGCGGCGCGCGAGCACGGCGTCCAGGTCGAGCACCGAGCCGAGGGATTCGAGCGCGCCCGGGGTGCGCTGCGCCTCGGCGAGCGCCTGCGGCGGACGCAGCAGCGCCTTGGACGGCATGCACCCCCAGTAGGGGCACTCGCCCCCGACCAGGTCGCGTTCCACCATCGCGGCGGTGCCCCCGGCCTTCGTCACGGCCACCGAGCAGGCCTCGCCTCCGGGGCCGCCGCCCACCACGATCACGTCGTACGTCTCGTCCGTCATGCGCGACGTATGCCCACCTGCGCGCCGGGAGCCACCACGTCAGGATGGACGCGTGCGCACCGACGACCCCGGCAGCTACGACGGCGAGGAGCTCGAGACGAGCATCCTGCGCGGGCGCCTCGACGTGGGCCTGCTGCGGGCGCGGGCGTGGTGCGACGACCCGCAGGCCATGTGCATGTACGCGGACTGGCTGCTCCACCGCGCGCTCGCGCCCGGGCCCGAGGAGCGGGTGGAGGAGCTGGTCGACGAGGCCAGGCGCTGGCTGCGTCGCGCGGTGCGCACCGGATCGGCGCACGCGGCGGGCATGCTCGGCGACACGCTCGCGCACGACGTGCCGGCGGCCGCCGACGACCCCGCCGAGGCGCGGCGCTGGCTCATGCGGGCGGCCGCGCGCGGCGACACGCGCAGCGCCGAGCTGCTGGCCTCCCTGGACGACGAGGACGAGGTCTGAGCGGACGAACCGGGGCGGTGACCACGGGCGGCCACCGCGAGCGGCGGTGTCGGCCACGGTCCGGGGGGAGGGGTTCGTGGTCCGGCGTCCGGGGGCGAAGGACGGGCGCCTCCTTCCCCCAGCCAGAGGTTCCCCCCGAATGATCGTCACGACCCCGGCATCCGCCACGCCGCCCAAGCTTCCCACCACCCCCACGGCCCCGGCCCCGCACGACGCGCCGACCGCACCTGCCGGGCACGACGCGCCATCCGCGCCCGGCGCCCCGACGGGCCACGACACGCCCGCCGATCCGACCGCCCCGAAGGTGCCCGTGCCGGCCGACGCGCCCCCGACCGGGCCGGCGGACGCCAAGACCGCCGTCATCGACCGGCTCATGAAGACCAGCGCCGGCGAGGCCATGGCGGAGGTCGACGGCAACCTCGCGAAGCTGTCGGCGCTGACCGTCGGCGGCCCCGGCCCCGAGGGAGCGAAGGACGCGGCGGCGGCGACCGCGCTACTGACCGATTCCTCCATGCTCCTGCAGCACGCCCACGTCAAGGCGATGGAGGACCTGCACCAGCTCGCCGGCGACCTGCACGTGCGGCTCATGAGCTCTGCGTCGGGCCTCGCCTTCATCGGCGGGCAGGTCGCCGCCGCGGGCCAGTCGAAGACGCCCGTGAAGGTGGCGGAGGTCGCCGCCGGGCAGATCGCCGAGACGGAGGAGGCGATGCACGACGTCGCCGCCGTGCTGTCGGCCCTGAACGCGCCGGCGGCCCCGAAGCCCGACGCTGGCGAGGTCGTCAACCAGACGCACGCGCCCAACGGCAACGGCGGGTTCGCGCCGCCGATCACGGCTGGCCAGGTCGAGGCTGCCGCGAAGGCCGGCGAGGTCATCAACCAGACGCACTCGCCCAACGGCAATGGCGGGTTCGCGCCGCCGATCACGGCCGGCCAGCTGGAGGCTGCCGCGAAGGACGCCGAGGTCGTGAACCAGACGCACTCGCCCAACGGCAACGGCGGGTTCGCGCCGCCGATCACTGCCGGCCAGGTGAAGGCCGGGCGGATGAAGGCTCCCGCGCCCTCGCCTGCGGCGAGCCCCATGAAGGCGGCGATCGAGCAGCTCGCGAGCGACATCCGCGAGGGCAACGTCCGGATGCCGCCGCCCGGCGTGATGTGACACCCAGGTTCGCCCTGCACTCGGCGCGCACGGATGCGCACCGCGCGGGGACGACATGCACCGATCCCCTCGATGCATCGCACGACACGAACGGGCCGCACGGATGCGGCCCGTTCGTCGTGTCGCTGGTCAGTCGCGGCGCACGAAGGTGAGCGAGGCGGTGAACGCCTCGACGCTGGTGGAGGCGATCGCGCCGTGGTTGCCCTGGCGCGGGCCCGACCGCAGCGCGACGTTCGCCACGTTCGGGCCGGGCGGCAGGTCGGCCGAGCCGTACGGCACCACGCCGTCCCAGCGCGAGCGGACCGCCAGGTACTCCGTCCGGCCCTCCGGCACCTCGGGGCCGAGCGTGGCCATGAACTCGCTGCCGCGCAGCATCTGGCGCAGCGCGACGCTCGCCATCGGCATCACCGTGCGGTCGGCGATCGTGTCGACGACCTTGTGGACGCGGCGCGCCATGGCCGAGCGCTCCAGCCACGGGTAGTCCTCGATCCGCACCGGCAGGCCCCGGTTGGGCGTGCCGAGCGTGACGACGTGGCGCACGACGTCGGCGCCGCCCAGCTCCTTCACGAACCAGCGCGCCATCAACCCGCCCTCGGAGTGGCCGACGATGTCGACCTCGCCGCCGAGCAGGCGCACGATGCTGCCGAGCCGCTCGGCGCTCTGGCGGATGTCGGCGAAGGCGTTGTCGACGGGCGGCATCACGGCCACGCGCCGGAACCCGGCACCTTCGTAGGAGCGGCGCAGCAGCGTGTAGAAGTCGATGCTCCCGGCGAACCCGCCGACGATGACGAGGGCGCGGTCGTGCGTGACGCGCGGGATCTCGGTCTGGTGGATCGGGTGGTTGGTCCACGCGCGCGCGCTCAGCTTCACCCCGTGCACCGTGGCGCCGCGCAACAGGCGCATCGCTCGTTCGAGGCGTACGTCCACAGGGGTGCCGCCATTGCGGCTGCGGTCGGGCGGTCGCGGCGCCGAACGGTGGCGGTCCTGGTCCGGTGGGGTCGGCGGGGTCGGGGGCTGCTGGCGGCTCATCGCGGACGCACCTCGATCCAGAGGGCCTCGGCCACGCCGGCCACGGCGCCGGTCGCGTCGACCAGGACGCTCGCGGAGCGCTGCTTGCGACCGTCGACCGCGAGGCGCCAGGCGGCCACGACGTAGGTCTCGCCCACGCGGACCGGTGCGACGAGCCGCACGGCGATCCGGGCCAGCACGGACGGGTTCGGGGCATCGGGGTCGGCGAAGGGCGCGGCGCTCGGGCAGTCGAGCGCGCTCCAGCAGGCGGCGATGGCGACGTGGGAGGGATGCGCGGCATCGGCGACGTCGGGGCCGGGCGTCCAGGTGTCGGCGAACACGGGGGTCGGCGTCCCGGCGAGGTCGGCGACCTCGAGGCCGGGAACGGGGCCGCAGTGCAGGTGCAGCCACACGGCGCCGTCGGGACGCTGCGTTCCGCACGACACGCACCGCGCGAAGGGGTGGCGGTCGCGGAAGGGGAAGCCAGCGCGGGCCGCGGCGGCGCGCGCGACGTCGAGCCCGAGGACGGCGTCCGGCACGACCACGTCGACCTGGACGGGGTGCGCGTCCGCGACGAGGACCGGCTCGGCCGCGGCCACGTCGTCGAGGAGACGCACGCCGGCCCCGTCTGCCTCGACGCGCAGTTCGCGTCCCAGCGGCGGCGGCACCCGCAGGTTCACGGCGCACCCGGTCGCGGCGTCGGCGACGTGCGCGGCCAGCAGGCC
The DNA here is from genome assembly GCA_025964465.1 of Thermoleophilia bacterium. Lineage (GTDB taxonomy): Bacteria > Actinomycetota > Thermoleophilia > Gaiellales > SKUG01 > JAGQUL01. The sequence goes on along the minus strand of JAOPYS010000334.1, from coordinate 14,811 downwards.
GGCGGTCCAGCCGCCGTTGCCGCTGTCGTCCGGGCCGTTCGCCCAGGGCGGCACGACGAGCAGGTCGTCAGGTGTCACGGTCGCGTCCACGCAGCGTCCCTACCCGGCGTCGTCGCCCTGCGACGCCCCGTCGACCTGGACGTCCGGCCAGTCCGCCGCTCGCCAGTCGGCAGCGAGCAGCGCGAACATGATCGCGTCGTGGCCCTCGTCGCCGACCCGGATGCGCGAGGCGAGCACGCCCTCCTCGCGGATGCCCGGCACCCCGCGCATCGCCGCGACCGAGCGTGGGTTGTCGACACGGGTGAGGAACTCGAGCCGCTCCAGCTCGAGGTGCTCGAACGCGAACGTCGCGAGCGCCGCCTTGGTCGGGCGGTTGTAGCCCGCGCCCTGGAACGCGGTGCCGATCCACGTCCCGACCTCGGCGCGTCGATTCGTGCGGTCGATTCCCGAGATGCTCGTGCAGCCGACCAGCTGCTCGCGCTCGTGGTCGAAGATGCCCGGCATCCACGCACGGCCCGACGTCCACAGCGCGAGCGAGTCGTGGATGTAGGTGAGGGAGTCGTCGACGGAGGCGTGGGGCTCCCACTGCAGCTGCCGCGACACGGCGGGGTCGCGCGCGAGCGCGAACAGCTGGTGCGCGGCGCGCGGCGTCACCAGCCGGAGCTCGACCGGGCCACAGCGCACGCGAGGGGAGGGGACGCCCATCGGCGCGAGGCTACCGCACGCGCCCCGGCGGGCAGGGTGCCTGCGTGGATGCACCACTCCTCGAATCGGTTCCCAACGTGAGCGTCGGCCGCGACGTGGCCGCGGTGGACGCCCTCGTCGCGGCGGTCCGGGCCGGCGCCGAGGCGGGCGCCGCGGTGGACGGCTCGCGCGCCGTGGTGGCCGACGTGCACCGCGACAGCGACCACGACCGCTCGGTGCTCACGGTGCTGGGTCGCGGGGAGGCGCTTGCCCGGGGGCTCGAGGGGCTGGCACGCGCCGCCGTCGCGGCGCTCGACCTGGACGCCGGCCACGGGGTGCACCCGCGCGTCGGCGTGCTCGACGTGCTGCCGATCGTGCCCGTCGACCCCGACGACTTCTCGGGTGCGCGCGCGTGCGCGCACGAGCTGGTGCAGCGCCTCGGCCGCGTGCTCGGCACCGAGCTGGGCGTGCCGGTCGTGCGGTACGGCCTCGACGCGCACGGCCTGCCCATCGATGGTGCCGCCTCGACCGGCGCGGTGCGCCGCGGCGGCCCGGCCGGCGTCGCCGCGCGGATCGCGGCTGGCGAGCTCGACCTCGTCGCGGGCCCCCCGCAGCCCCATCACACCGCCGGGGTGACCATCTGCGGGGTGCGCGACGTGCTCGTGGCCTTCAACGTCGACCTCGACGTCGACGACCTCGAGCTGGCTCGCGCCATCGCCGCCCGCGTCCGCGAGGCGGCTGGGGGAGCCGAGGCCCTCCCCGGCGTACGCGCGCTCGGCCTGCGCCTGGCCTCCCGTCGCATCGCGCAGGTCTCCACCAACGTCGAGCAGCACGGCGCCTGCGGCCCCGCCCGCGTGCTCGAGACCGTCGCCCGCATCGCCACCGAGCTGGGCGTCGGCGTCTCCGCCGCCGAGCTGGTCGGCCTGGCCCCCGACAGTGCGCTCGCCCCGCTTCGCTATGTCTGCACAGGCCTCGGCGTGCCCCTGCTGGCGGGCGCGGCGCCCTCCCTCGACGAGGCGATTCGCGCCGCATCGTAGACTGCGGGCATGGCGACCGACACCCGCACCAGCTTCGAGATCACCGGCACCGACCTCTCCGTCGAGGACGTCGAGCGCGTCGCCCTCGGCGGTGTGGACCTCACGTTGTCCGAGGGCGCCCGCGGGCGGGTCGCCGCAGCCCGCGCGGTGGTCGACCGGGCCGAGGCGGAGGAGCTCTCCACCTACGGGCTCAACACGGGCGTGGGGCGGTTCTTCGACACCGACATCCCCGCCGGGCTCACGGAGGAGCTGCAGAAGCGCGTGCTGCGCAGCCACGCCGCCGGCGTCGGTGAGCCGTACCCCGACGAGATCGTGCGCGCCGCGCACCTGCTGCGCATCAACACGCTCGCCCTCGGCTACTCCGGCGTGCGCGTGGAACTCGTCGAGCACATGATCGCCATGCTCAACGCGGGCGTGCTGCCCTTCGTGCCGGGTCGCGGCAGCGTCGGCGCCTCCGGCGACCTCGCCCCGCTCGCCCACCTGTGCCTGCCACTGGTGGGGGAGGGCAAGGCCTTCGTCGACGGCGAGCTGCTGCCGGCCGCCGACGCCCTCGCCCGGCGCGGCCTCGAGCCGATCGAGCTCGCGTCCAAGGAGGGGCTCTCCCTCATCAACGGCACGCAGTTCATGACCGCGATGGGAATCATGTTCGGGCTGCGCGCCCGTCGCCTACTGCGCATGGTCGACCTGGTCGCCGCGCTCAGCACGGAGGCGCTGCGCGGCTCCGACCAGCCCTTCCTGCCGCAGGTGCACGAACTGCGCCCCCACCCGGGGCAGAAGACCTCCGCCGCCAACATGTACGCGGCGATGCGGGGCTCGACGATCACCGACTCGCACCGCTGGTGCGACCGCGTGCAGGACGCCTACTCGCTGCGCTGCGCCCCGCAGGTGCACGGCGCGTCGCGCGACGCGCTCGACCACGCGCTTCGCGTGTTCGGCATCGAGGCGCAGTCGGTCACCGACAACCCGCTCGTGTTCCCGGAGGAGGGGCTGCTGCGCTCCAACGGCAACTTCCACGGCCAGCCGTGCGCGATCTCGCTCGACCTCATGGCGATCGCCGTGGCCGAGGTCGCGAACATCTCCGAGCGACGCGTGGAGCGCCTCGTCAACCCGACGATGAGCGGCCTGCCGGCCTTCCTGGTCGAGCACGGCGGGCTCAACTCCGGCTACATGATCGCCCAGTACACCGCCGCGGCCCTCGTCTCGGAGAACAAGGTCTACGCACACCCCGCGAGCGTCGACTCGATCCCCACCAGTGCCGGGCAGGAGGACCACGTCAGCATGGGCAACCACGCCGGCCTGAAGCTGCTGCCGGTGATCCGCAACGCCGAGCGCGTCGTCGCGATCGAGCTGCTGTGTGCGGCGCAGGGCGTTGAGTTCCTCAAGCCGCGCCGCCCCGGCCACGGCACCGCTGCGCTGCACGCAGCCGTCCGCTCGCGCGTGCCGTTCCTCGAAGAAGACCGCATCCTCAACGACGAGATCGAGCTCGTCGCCGGGCTCGTCACCGACCCCGCGTTCATCGCCGAGGTCGAGGAAGCCGCGGGCATGCAGCTCGCCTGAGCGGGGTCAGGCCTCGAGGGCGGGAATGGTGACCTGCACCACCCGCTTGATGAAGCGCATCCCGCACCCGCGACGCTGCACGACGACCGCCATGCGGGCGGGCACCACGCGCGACGGACCGCTCGAGCGCAGCTGCTTCACGCCGTTCGGGGTGAGCGAGAACACGAGCGGGAAGGTCCCGGCGCGTCGGCTGCTCAGCCGCGCGACCGCCACGTAGTACTTGTGGCCCGCCCGTGCAGCTGCCGACCCCGGGGGCACCGGGATGAGCAGCGTGCCGAACATCGTGCTCGGCGTCGACGCGTAGACCTGCTGCACGAACCCTCCATCGCCGAGGTTGGTGACCGGCACGCTCGCGCGGCTGTGGACGAAGCGCGCGGTCGGCCGGGCGCAGCTGACCGGGGCGTCGGCGGAGCCGGGCGGCGTGGGTGCAGCCGCGAGGCCGCCACCAGCCGGGGTACCGCCCGTCGGGGTGCCCCCCGCGTCGGGCGTGCCGACGACCGGCGTCACGGCCCGCGCCACGACGGTGACCGGCACGTCGAGCGAGCGGAATTCCTCGCCACCCGCGGAGAGCGTGACGTGGACGGTGTGCAGCCCCGGGGTCGCCGCAGCGCCCGCCGAGACCGACAGGTGCACCGCCGTGTGGATGATGCCCCTCGGGGCGTCGACGACAGTCGGGTCGAGGCTCACCGTCAGCGAAGCGTCGGTGGTGGCCGCGAGCGTCACGGGGATCACGTCGGGAGCAGGCGTGGGCACCACGTCGCCGCCGTCACCGTTCACGTCGTTCGCGTCGGCCGCCTGCTTCGCCTCATCGGGGCGCGCCGTGCCGAGGTCGAGGTCGGCGACCGCCGACGCGCCCTGCACGACCTTGGTCGGCGTCGCCGGCCCGGTGAGCTTCGCCGTGTTGACGTCGACGAGCGCCGTCGAGGCGAGCTGCAGGTCGTTCAGTTCGGGACCTGGGGCGTCGGGGTTGCCCACGACCTCGCCGCCCTCGACATCGAGGGCCGAGAGGGATGCCTCCTGTTGGAAGTCGTCGAGGCAGGTGGTGGCCGAAGCCACGAGCCCGCGCAGCTCGCCGTCGACGCCGTCGAGGCCGTCCTCCGAGAGCGCCGACACGATCGCCTCGTCGGTGTCGATGTCGTCGCAGAGCACCGGGTCGTCCCCGTGGTGGACGGGCACCTGCCGAGACCCGGAGGAGACGTACGCCTGCGTGCTGTTGACGAGGCCCAGGGCCTCGGTGTCGAAGGAGACGATGGCCTCGTAGGTCGGGATGGCGCCTGGCTTGTCGGCGACGTAGCCGACCCAGCGGTCGTCGGCCGCGGAGGGAGCGAGCAGTTCGAGCTCCTCGGAGTACTGGTCGTCGCGGCTGAAGGTGTAGGTGGTGCCGGCCTTGTCGTCGGCCCGCACGGTCACTGTCGCCGGGGCCACGAGGTCGTCGTCGAGCCGGTAGGAGAGCAGCTCCTGCGTCTCGGTCGGTGCCTGCTTGATGATGACCGGCTCGTTGGCCGGCCCCCCGTCGAACGCCGTCTGGAGCTCGCGGGCAGCGGTCTCGCGCTCCGCGCCGGTGAGGCCGGTGGTCGTGGGTCCGCACGCAGGGGGACACGGCAGTTCCTGTGGACCGGTGCAGCCTCGCTTGGAGTTGTCGGGGCAGACCGAGTACTTCAGGACGAGCTTGCCGAAGCCCGCGGCCGTGGGCTGCGTCGCAGACGTCTCCGAGCACCCGGAGGCCACGATCGAGATGGCGCCGAGGAGCAGGGCGATGACGAGCGGTCGGCGCGAGCGGCCGAAGGTGCGGGAAGGCATGCGGTCGACCGTACGCCGGGGTTGCCAAGTTTGCAACAGGTTCACGGAGGATTGACCTCGATCGGCCAACGGGCCCTGCGTGGACCCGCACGGCGCCCCCCGTGGGCTGTTCCCACGCGGGTGCCCGTGCTTCAATGGGCCGGTGCCACCGTCGCTCCGCATCCTCGTGGCCGCGCTCTCGTGCACGCTCGCCTGCCTCGCGCCGTCGACGGCGGGCGCCGTGTCGGTGCGGATCATCGTCGGGACCGACGCCGGGATCCAGACGCGCGCCGTGCCGGTGGGAGCGGTCGCCGCGACCATCGACCGCCTCGAGGCGGATCCCGACGTGCTGTGGGCGGAAGTGGATCGGCAGCGCTCCGTGATCGCGGCCGACCCCGCCGCAGGCGAGGTTGCCGCACCCGACCCTGCCCAGTCGCTGTCGTGGGGGCTCGAGTCGCTTCGCTGGTCGGCCGTCGCGGCGGAGGCGAGCGCGTCGACCGCGCGGCCGATCGCCGTGCTCGACACCGGATTCGACCTCGCGCACCCGGCCTTCGCGGCCGCGGACGGCACCACGCGCTTCACCAAGGTGTGGAACGCCACCACGACGACGATGTCGGTCCCCGACGACGCCGGGCACGGCACCGCCGTCGCATCGATGGCCGGGGGGACGCACGTGGCCGGGTCGGCAGCGGTCGGGGTGGCCCCGACCGCGCCGCTCATCGGGGTTCGCATCGCGGACGAGAACGGCAGGATCTACGTCTCGGCCGAGGTGCGGGCCATCCGCTGGGCCGTGGCGAACGGTGCAGGCGTCATCAACCTGTCGGTGGGAAGCCAGTCGCCCTCCACGGCAGAGCACGCCGCGATCGCCGACGCGCTGCGAGCCGGCGTCGTGGTGGTGGCCGCGGCGGGCAACGACGGGGACCAGGGCGTCGGAGCGATCGACTACCCGGCGGCCTACCCGGAAGTGATCGCGGTCGGCGCCATCGATCGCGACGACGACGTGCCGGGCTTCTCGTCCCACGGCGCCACGCTCGCCCTGGCAGCACCCGGGGTCGACGTCGACGTGGCGCGTTCCGGCGGCGCGTGGCGCACGTGGTCGGGCACCTCGTTCGCGGCTCCCGCCGTGGCCGGCGCAGCGTCGATCCTGGGCGGGATGCGCCCGGACTGGACGCCGGCGCAGGTGCGCGCGGCGCTCGTCGAGACGGCTCGCGACATCGACGTCGACGGCTGGGACGAGCGCTCCGGGTCCGGCGCGCTCGACCTCGCGGCTGCCGTCGAATGGACGCTGGCAGCACCCCCAGCTGCCGACGACCCGGTCCACGCGGCCGCAGCACCCGCTGCGGCGACGCCCGGCCCCGCCGCCGCGACGGTCGAGCCTGCGCCCGTCCCACCGCCCAGCGCCGCGCCTACCGGCAACCTCGTGGCACCGGCTCCGACGCCGACCGCTGCACGACCGCTCGACCGCTTCGAACCGAACGCCCTGAGCGACGCCCTCATCGCGCGGGTCGCGGTGAGCCTGCTGCACCGCGGGAGTGCGACGCTCGCCTCTGCGGTCGGGGGAGCGGGCGACCACGAGGACGTGTACGTCGTCGGGTTGCCGCACGCGGCGGGCACGACCCTGCGACTGCAGGTGCTGGGCGGCGCGGCCGCGACGCGGCCACAGGTCGACGTGCTGCGCGTCGTGCGAGGGCGAGCACGTTCGGTGCGCTGCGTCGTCGACGGGCGTCACCCCGCGCAGCTCGTGTGCGCGGCCTCGGGCGCGCCGCGCCTGCTGGTGCGGGTCACCGCGCGGTCGGCCTCGCGCACGGCGTACCGCCTGTCGCTGCGGCGCTGACCCGCGCTGCCTCCGACGTGTCAGCCGCGCTTCAGCGGCGGGGTGACGTCCTTCGGCACGCCGATCCCCTGGTCCGCGTAGACCTGCAGGTCGAGCGGGTTGCGCGTGACGTCGCCCTGCTTGATGCCCGCTGCCTCGAGCGCGTCCAGCAGCTGCGCGCCACCGTCGGGGAGCTGCCCGATGGCGAGCACCTTGATGTCGTCCAGCGACACGACCTTCGCCGCCGCGGCGTTGAACTGCGCAGGTGTCAGTCGCGCGAGCGCCCGCTGCATCACGCCGGGCGCCGGGGCCTTCGCATCCTCGGGCGTGACGACCTCGATGCCGGGGCCGTAGAGCGCGTTGGTGAACGTCTCGTCCGCCAGCTCGCTCGTCGTCGCCTCCGGCACGGGGTCCTTCGTCTTCAGGCGCGCGCGCAGCTCCGTGCGGTCCTTCTCGAACGTCTTGGGCCCGAACCCGTCGCGCGCATCGCGCAGGGTGGAGACGATGTCCTCGAGCGCCTGCTTGGCATATTTGGACGCCACGTTCGTCTGCACCCGCAGCACCGACTGGTCCTCGGTCGTGCCGGCACCCGGCTCGACCTTCACGCCGACGCCGTACGTCAGGTGGTCGCTCCGTCGCAGGCGGTCGTTCATCCGCGAGGAGAGGGCCGAGGTCAGCAGCTTCACCGCGGCCGGCGACCCGACCTGGTCGAGCGTCGACTGCGGCACCGGCACGAGCACGTCGAGGGCGACGGTGCCGCTCGTGTCCTGGTTGATCACCTGCAGCGCCGGGCCCTTGGTGACCTGCGCCTTGATCGACGAGTTGTCGACGCGCGCGCCAGCAGGCAGCTTCGAGAGCTCGCGGCGGATCGTGTCGAGCTGCAGGTGACTGGGGGCGCCGTCGACCAGGGCGATCGTGTTGCGCCCCACGAAGTAGTTGTGGTGGAAGGCCTGCAGGTCCTTCGACGTGATCGCGTCCACGCTCTGGCGCGTGCCGATGACGTTGTTGGTCGCCGGCCCGTCGCCGTACAGCAGCCGCTGCGCGAGGTCCTCGGTCTGCCCGACGAGCGTCCCGTCGGAGGAGACCATCTCGTTCTCCACCGCCGCGCGCTCCTGCGGCACGCACTTGCCGGTGGTCGCGGCGTTGGTGAACATGTCGGTGATCAGCTCGGCGCCGCGCTTGGCGTCCTTCGACGGGATGATCCCCCAGAACACCACCTCGGACTGGTTGGTCCACGCGTTCCAGTTGTTGCCGAACTGCGAGCGCAGCAGCTCCTGCTGGGGCGCCGTGCGCGTCGGGGAGCCCTCGAAGGAGAGGTGCTCGAGCATGTGCGCGAGCCCGAGCTTGCCGTCCGGGTCCTGCAGCGAACCCGCGCCGATCCCGACCTGGAACTTGGTGGCCGTGGCACCGGGGCGCTCGGCCACCACCATCCGCACGCCGTTGGGGAGCGTCTCGACGTGGATCTTCCCCGGGTTGGTCGCGGCGTCAGCGAGCGGCTTGGGTTGGGCGTGCGGCGCGGCCTGGACGGGGTCCGGCTGCGGGCGCACGGCGGTGACGGCGGTGGAGGTGGCGGAGAGCTGCATGTCTCCAGCCTCGCCGGCAGCGCCCCGTCCCAGCGCCCGTCCGAGTGGACATGGCCGCCTGCGACCCGCCGCCTGGGTCGTGCGGGCCGCGGCCGGGGATGGACCAGCACGCCGCGACATCTAGACTGGCGCGCATGAGCACAGCGACCGAGACCCCCGCCGCAGACACCCGCACCGACGCCGAGCTCGACGCGATCGTCGAACGTCTCGTGGGTGACCTGTCGGACGTGCACGCGCCGCACGGCACCGAGCTGCTCGCGCGTGGCTGGGAGCAGGAGGCCGCGCTGCGGATGCTCTGCAACAACCTCGATCCGGACGTCGCCGAGGACCCCACCAAGCTGGTCGTGTACGGCGGCACGGGGCGTGCGGCACGCACGCACGCGGCGCTGCGCGCCATCGTCAAGGAGCTGCTGCGGCTGGGCGCCGACGAGACCCTGCTCGTGCAGAGCGGCAAGCCCGTCGCGGTGTTCCGCACCACGCCCGACAGCCCGCGCGTGCTGATCGCCAACTCCAACCTCGTGCCGCGCTTCGGCACGTGGGACGAGTTCCGCCGCCTCGAGGCGCTCGGGCTGACCATGTACGGGCAGATGACCGCGGGCAGCTGGATCTACATCGGCACGCAGGGCATCCTGCAGGGGACGTTCCAGACGTTCGCCGCCGCGGCCGAGCACCACTACGGCACGACCGACCTGGCCGGCCGCACCATCCTCACCGCCGGGCTCGGCGGCATGGGCGGGGCGCAGCCGCTGGCCGCCACGCTGTGCGGCGCCGCGGTGCTCTGCGTCGAGGTGGACCCCGCCCGCGTGCAGCGGCGCCTCGAGACGCGCTACCTCGACGAGGTCGCGCCCACACTGGAGGAGGGGGTCGCGCGCGTGCACGCCGCCGCCGCCGAGGGCCGCGCACTCAGCGTCGGTGTGGTGGCCAACGCCGCCACGGCATTCGCGCAGCTGCACGAGGACGGGTTCCGTCCCGACCTGGTCACCGACCAGACGAGTGCGCACGACATGCTCGGTGGCTACATCCCCGCCGGGCTCTCGGTGGAGGACGCGGCGCGCGTGCGGGTCGCCGACCCCGAGGCGTACCTGCGCCTGGCGCGCGCGACCGTCGTGAAGCACGTCGAGGCGATGCTCGCCTTCCAGCGGTCGGGCTCGCACACCTTCGACTACGGCAACAACATCCGAACGGAGGCGCTCGACGCCGGGCTCGAGGACGCGTTCGACTTCCCCGGGTTCGTCCCCGCCTACATCCGTCCGCTCTTCTCGCGCGGGATCGGCCCGTTCCGCTGGGCGGCGCTGTCGGGTGACGAGGCTGACATCGCGCGCATCGACCGGGCCCTGCGCGAGGAGTTCCCCGACGATGCGCTGCTCCAGCGGTGGCTGCGCCTCGCGCCCGAGAAGGTCGCGTTCCAGGGGCTGCCCGCCCGCATCTGCTGGCTGGGCTACGGCGACCGCCAGCGCGCGGGCCTGCTCTTCAACCGGCTCGTGGCCGAGGGCGAGGTGTCGGCGCCGATCGTCATCGGCCGTGACCACCTCGACGCCGGCAGCGTCGCGTCGCCCTTCCGCGAGACGGAAGCGATGGCCGACGGCTCCGACGCGATCGCCGACTGGCCGCTGCTCAACGCGCTCGTCAACACCGCGGCGGGGGCGAGCTGGGTGAGCATCCACCACGGCGGCGGCGTCGGCATCGGCAACTCGATCCACGCGGGGATGGTCGTCGTGGCCGACGGCACCGACCGCGCCGGACGCCGCATCGAACGCGTCCTCGACTCGGACCCGGGCATGGGCGTCGTGCGCCACCTCGACGCCGGCTACGAGGAGGCGCTCGAGTGCGCCGACGAGCACCCCGAGCTGCGCACCCCGGGCCGCGACATCCCGCGCGAGGCGCCGCCGACCTGACCTCGTCGCCGAACGGACCGTCCATCGTACGGTGAGGTGATATGAGCGTCGCTCAGTGCCGCGCGTGAACCTGCCGACACGGCGTAGGTGAACGCTCACTCACCCCAACGCCTCGCGCTCGCCCTCCTGGCGATGGCGGGCGCGGTCGCCTGCGGCCTGGGGCCGGCGCAGGCGGCGAGTTCCGGCACGGTGGTGTCGGCGACGGTGCCGAGCGCGACGAACGTCGATGCGAGCGGCTGCGCCACCGGCACCCCCGACGTGACCGACTTCGGCACCGTGCTGCCCGGCTCCACGAACACCACGGGCGCCGACTGCACCGTGCTGTTCGGATCCTCCAACGACACCGCTCGGCTCGACCTGTACCAGCGAGACGGCACCGGCACGGCGATGTCGGGGGGTTGGGGCGCACAGGCCTCCGGGACCGGCGCCTTCCTGTACGGCGTCGACGCCGTCGACACCTCGACGGCGTGGGCGGTCGGCGGGGGCATCTACGCCACGACCAACGGCGGGGTCACGTGGTCCAACCAGGCATCGGGGACGACCGAACTGCTCGTCGACGTCTCGGCCGCATCGGCCACGCGAGCGTGGGCCGTCGGGTCGAACGGGGCGATCGTCCGTTCGACCGGCGCGACGTGGACGGCCCAGAACTCCACGGTCGGCGTGTGGCTGCACGGCGTCGCCGCCGGGGATGCGAACAGCGCGTGGGCCGTCGGCGACTCGGGCACCATCGTGCACACCGCCGACGGCGGGACCAGCTGGGTGGCGCAGGCCAGCAACACCGGTGCCGAGCTGGACGCCGTCGCGGCCGTCGATGCCAGCACGGCGTGGGCCGTCGGCGCGGGGGGCGTGGTGACGCGCACGACCAACGGCGGCGCGACGTGGACCGCCACCAACCCGACCACGACGCCGTTGCTGGGCGTGACGGCCGTCAGCGCGAGCATCGCGTGGGCGGTCGGCTGGAACGGCACCATCCTCAGGACGATCGACGGCGGTGCCAGCTGGGCGACGATGCCGTCCACCATCGGCGCGACCCTCACCAACGTCTCGGCGTGGGACGCGACCCGGATCTGGGCGGTGTCGGTCACCGGGCAGATCGAGTACAGCACCGACGGCGGCGCCACCTGGCGCATCCAACCGTCCGGGACGACCCAGACGCTCACCGACGTCGTCGCCACCGGCGCGGCCACGGCCTGGTCGACGGGCTGGAACGGCACCATCCTCATGACCCCGATGCTGCCCGTCGCGGACTTCAGCGCCGGGGTGAACGACTGGTCGGCCGGATCGAACGTGTTCGCTGCGTGCCTGCGAGCCGTCTCCAACGGTGCGACCACGAGCACGGGTCCGACGCCCGCCGCGACGTGGGCACCCAACACCGGGTGTAGCACGTCGGGCGCCTGGAACGCAGTGCCCGCGACGATGGGCGCAGGGTCGAAGGTCGCCCAGGCGACGACGAGTTCGACCACCGCGGCCCGCGCCGACCTGCGCTTCGGGTTCCGTGCCGCCACGAACCAGGCACCGGGCACCTACCTCGCCGACCTCGTCTTCTCCGTGACGGCCCCGAACGTCTGAGCGAGCGCCGAGGGGGCCCTCGGTAGGCTGGCTGCCATGCAGCCGCTCGCGACGACCGTCATCCACGACATCGGCACGCTCGTCACGCCCGCGCGCGTGCCGGCGCCCGTGCGTGGTGCCGACCTCGCGGCGGTGGTGGAGGTGCCGGGCGCGTCGATCGCGATCGACGGCGACGGGGTGATCCTCTCGGCCGGGCCCGAGGCGGAGGTGCGCGCGTCGATCCGCACGGACGGCGACACCGAGTTCCGCGACGCGCGGGGCGCGCTCGCCATCCCGGGGCTCGTCGACTGCCACACGCACCCCGTGTTCGCCGGCGACCGCGCGGCCGAGTTCGAGCTGCGCAACCTCGGCGCGGGCTACGAGGAGATCCACGCGGCCGGCGGGGGCATCCGCGCCAGCGTCGCGAAGACGCGCGCCGCACTCGACGACGGCAGCATCGCGCCGCAGGTGCGTCGCCACCTCGACTGGATGCTCGCTGCCGGCACGACGACCGCCGAGGGCAAGTCGGGCTACGCCCTCACGGTCGAGCACGAGCTGGAGTCGCTGCGCGTGCTGGGCTCGGTCGCGAAGGACCACCCGATCCGCCTCGTGCGCACGCTGCTGGCCGCGCACACCGTGCCCGTCGAGTTCGACGGGCGGCCCGATGCGTACGTCGACGAGGTCGCCATCCCCGCCGCGCGGCGGGCCAAGCGCGAGGTGCGTGCCGACGCCGCCGACGTGTTCCTGGAGCGCGGTTCGTTCGACGCGGCCCAGGCCGGGCGCTACCTGCGCGCCGCGCAGGCCGCGGGGCTCGTCGCGCGCATGCACGGCGACCAGTTCAGCGATTCGGGTGCCGTGGAGCTCGCGATCGAGCTCGGAGCCCGCTCGATCGACCACCTCGAGGCGCTCGAGCCCGACGCGCCGCGCCTGCGCGACCTCGCCGCCTCCGACGTCGCGGGCGTGCTGCTGCCCACGTCCTCCCTCTTCCTCAACCGCCCCTACGCGCCCGGTCGCGCGCTCGTCGACGCGGGGGCGATCGTCGCACTCGCGAGCGACTTCAACCCAGGCTCGTCGTACGGCGAATCGCTGCCGCTCGCGATCTCGCTCGCCTGCCTCGGCTGCCACCTGCGTGCCGGCGAGGCACTCACCGCCGCCACGGTCAACGCCGCCTGGGTGCTCGGGCTCGCCGACCGCGTCGGCCGCCTCGACCCGGGCTATCGGGGCGACGTCGTGCTGCTCGACCAGCCGAACCTCGCGCACCTGCCGTACCACGTCGGCTCCCCCGCGGTGCAGGCCGTGTTCGTCGGCGGTCTCGAGGTCTCGGGCGGACTGGGCGCGCGCCGGTGAGCGCCCTGGTCGAGGAGGGGTGGATCGCGCCCGACCGGGCCGGCCCGACGCGACCGCGCACGCTCGCCTGCATCGGCTGCGTGGCGCTCGCGCTCCTCATCTGGGGCGCCGTCGCGGCGCGCGGCTTGGCCGAGGGCTTCGGGCGCGGCTCCGGGCCCCGACGGTCGATCGCGGTGCGCATCGACGGGGACGGCGCCATCCGCGGATCCCGTTCCGAGGTACGGACGAGCGGCACCGCGAAGTTCGTGGTCTCACGGCGCGAGCTCACGCCCAGCGACGACCGTGTGCGGGTGCGGATCGTGGCGGCGGCAGGCGTCGACGCCACGCGCGTTGCGATGCGCGTCGACGCCGAGGGGGCCCGCGTCCACGTCGGACACGACGCAGACGGCGTGCCGCAGGCCACCGTCGATGCGGCATCGGGCACCCGCGTGCGGGTCCTCGTGTCGGTGCCCGTCCGCGCGCTGGCATCCCCACCGACGACCAGGTCGAGCGGGACGCTGCGATCGGTGACCGCGCCCATCGATGCGCGGACGGCGACGGACCGCCACGAGCGCGACCGCCTCGACCGCCTTCGCGCCTCCTGGTGGTGGCTCCTGCCGCTCGGCCTCATCCCGACCGTCGCATCGCTGTGGCTCTGGCGCCGCGCTGCCCGACGCTTCCGGTCGATGCGGCTGCCCGGGCCCGGGACGGACGCGTCCACCGCGCCGCCGTCGAGCCTCGACCCGGTCGGCGTCGCGGCGATCGTCGCGGGCGCACGCCCCGTCGACGCCGCCGACGCGTTCGCCGGGCACGTGCTCGACCTCGTCGAGCGGCGCCAGCTGCGCATGCGGCGCACGCTCGACACCGTGTACGGCGCCGGGGCGCTGATCGGGCTGGCCCAGGCCGACGACGCCAACCTGATGCTCGCCGAGGATCCCGCCGTGTCCCTGCTGCGCGCCCTCGCCGTCGATGCCGGCGCGACGGTCGCGCTCCCCGACGCCGCCTCGCGCCGGTCGGCCGTCCCGGAGGAGCTGCGCCGCGCGTGGCGCGCGCACATCGCCGCGCGCGTGCGCTTCGAGCGCCTGCTCGAGGTGCCGCCCCGCCGCCGGCTCGGCATCGAGGCCGGGGTGGCCAGCGCCGTCGCGCTCGTCGCGATCGTCACCACCCTCGTCGTCGACGGCGTGGGCACACGCGCCCTCGCCGCCTACGTCGCGGCCGTCGCACTCCCCGCCGCGCTCGTGCTCGTCGCGTGGTGGCTCGAGACCGCCCGCTGGCGTCGCGTCGTGCGCACCCGCCGGCTCGAGCGCGCGCAGTGGCGAGCCTGGGGCGAGCCCGGGTCGGACGGCGCGCCGAGCCCAGCGTCGGACATCCGCAACCTCCCACTGCTCGTCGCCTCCGGGCACGGCGGCGAGATGCCCACCTACGTCGCCGTGGACGCCGTCGGGCTGCGCGCCGCGACCCCCGCCACCGTCGCCACGCTTCGTGCACTGATCGGCGATGGCGACGAGCGGTGAGGCAGTGGCGTGCACCGTCCCGGCCGGGGGCCCTGCTACCCTGTGCCCATGGCTGCCAAGAAGGCGCGCAAGCGC
>JAOPYS010000328.1 GCA_025964465.1 Thermoleophilia bacterium | reverse complement strand
CCTGCGCGACGCCGGCATCGAGGTCGCGCCCGGCCTCGTGGCACACCGCACGCGCGACGAGCGCGATGCCGTGGTCGCCCGCTGCCTCGCCGAGCTGACCTTCCCCCTGTTCGTCAAGCCGGCCCGGCTCGGCTCGTCGATCGGCATCTCGAAGGCGACGGACGAGGCGACCCTGCGCGCGGCGCTCGAGCTGGCGTTCGAGCACGACTCGAAGGTGCTCGTCGAATCCGCCGTCGAGGGCGTCGAGGTCGAGGTCGGCGTGCTCGGCAACGAGGATCCGATCGTCTCGGTGCCGGGCGAGGTCGTCATCGCGGACGACGCAGACTTCTACGACTTCGAGACCAAGTACGTCGAGGGGCGGATGGAGCTGCGCGTGCCCGCGCGCATCAGCGACGAGGCAGTCGCCGAGGTGCAGCGCGTCGCGCTCGAGGTGTTCGCGGCGGTGGACTGCTCCGGCCTCGCGCGCGTGGACTGCTTCGTCACGCCTGAGGGTCGGGTCGTCGTGAACGAGCTCAACACGATGCCAGGCTGCACGCCCACCAGCGCCTACTCCAAGCTGTTCGCCGCGAGCGGCCACACCTTCACCGAGGTGGTCGACCGGCTCATCGCCCTCGCCATCGACCGCCACCGCGAGCAGGCCGAGCTGCGCCACTGAGCGCGGTGCCGATGCGGCCGCCGTGGCGGCCACGGTCGACCCATCGTGATGGGGCAGCGACCGGGCGTCGAGGCTTGGGTCGAGGGTCGGGCACGATGATCTCTGCTCCCTCCGCACGTTCCTGCTACGTCCCGCCCACGCCGCCGGCCCCGCCCACCGGGTACGGCTCGCCGATCGACCAGCAGGAGGAGGGATGGCTCGGCCAGGTGCCCCCGCCACCTCCGACGCCCCCGGCGCCGGCGTGCGCGCAGCCCGAGGCTCCGACCTTCGCCATCCCGCAGCTCGCACCCGACCCGTGGCTCGAGCCCCCGGCCCTCTACCCCGACGACCCGACGCTCTTCGGGTAGCGCCGTGCGCCGGCGCGTAGGCTGGCGCACATGATCCTCGTCGTCGCCGCCACTCCCAACGAACTGCGCGGAGCCACGGGCCTGCGCGGCGTCGAGGTGCTCGAGTGCGGCGTGGGCCCCGTCGATGCCGCGGCGGTCACGGCCGCGCGCCTGGCCAGGTCGCCGAAGCCGAGCGCGCTGCTGCACGTGGGCATCGCCGGCGCGCGGCGCGAGACCGGGTTCGAGCCGGGGTTCGTGGTGATCGGCGCCTCCGCCACCTACCACGACACGACCAACCGGTTCGTCACGCGCGAGCTCGGCCCCGATCCGATCCTGCTCGCCGACGTGCACCTCGCCCTGCCCGATGCACCCGTCGTCGCCATCGGCACGAGCGCCGACGTCGGCGGCACCGCCGGCTGCGACGTGGAGGCCATGGAGGGGTTCGGCGTGCTGCGCGCCGCCGACCTCGCGGGCATCCCGGCGATCGAGGTACGCACGATCGCCAACGAGATCGAGGAGGACGACCGCGCGAAGTGGTACTTCGACGAGGCCCTCGAGGCCCTCGCGGCCGTGCTGCCCACGCTCGTCACCGCCTGCCAGAGCGTGGACATCGACGCGTGACCGACCCATCCTCCTCCAGCGCGCCGAGGGGCTCGCCATCGCGATCACGATACTCGTCCTCGACCACGCCCTCGGCATCGCGTGGTGGTGGCCACTGGCACTGTTCCTCGTGGTGGACCTGTCGGCGCTCGGCTACCTCGTGTCGCTGTGGATCGGCGCGGCCACCTACAACGCCGCGCACGCCTGGGTCGGACCAGTGGCCTGCGCGGCCGCGGCCGCGCTCGTCGGCGACCACGACCTCGCGCGGGCGCTGACGATCGCCGCGACCGCCTGGGGTTTCCACGTCGCCGTCGACCGTGCGATGGGCTACGGGTTCAAGCATGCGGACGCCTTCCGGCACACCCACCTGTCGCGCCCGCCCGCCACCGATAGTGTGCCGCCATGACCGAGCTCACCTTCGGCTTCTCCCCCTGCCCCAACGACACCTTCGCGTTCCACGCGCTGGTGGCGGGGCTCATCGACGAACCGCTCGCGGTGCAGCCGGTGATGGAGGACATCGAGGCGCTCAACCAGCGCGCCCGCACCGGCGACCTGCAGCTGACCAAGCTCTCGTTCGGCGCCCTCGCCGCGCTCGCCGACGAGTACGTGCCGCTGCGCGCGGGCGCTGCGCTCGGGCGCGGGGTCGGGCCGCTCATCGTGGCCCGGGAGGGCATGTCACTCGCGGAGGCCGCCGCCGGGCAGATCGCCATCCCCGGGCGCGACACCACGGCGTTCCTGCTGCTGCGCCTGGCCGCGGGTGACGGGCTCGGCGAGGTCGTCGAGCTGCGCTACGACGAGGTGCTCGGCGCCGTGGAGCGCGGCGACGTGGCCGCCGGCCTGATCATCCACGAGAGCCGGTTCACCTATCGCGACCACGGCCTGGTTCGCGTCGCCGACCTCGGCGAGTGGTGGGAGGGCGAGACCGGCATGCCGTTGCCGCTGGCCGCGATCTGCGCGCGGCGCGACCTCTCCTCCGAGCTGCGCGACCTCGCCGAACGCGCGCTGCGCGCCTCGGTCCAGCACGCCTTCGCCCACCCGGACGCGAGCGCGGACTACGTGCGCGCGCATGCACAGGAGCTGTCGGCCGACGTCTGCCGCCAGCACATCGCGCTCTACGTGAACGACTTCACGATCGACCTGGGCGACGAGGGTGCCGCGGCCATCGACCGCCTGCTCGCCGCCGCACGCGCCTGACGCCGCCCACGGCGAGCGGAACGAACGTCGCGCTCACGGTGACCCACGTTCCACTCAGCGTGCGCCCAGCACGACCGCGCACGCGGAGCGGAACGGACGTCGTCCTCACGGTGACGATCGTTCCACTCGGCGTGGGCGTGGCCGGTCGGGGCGAGTGTCAGGCCGCTTCGGTCGTGGTGGCGGCGTCGTCGTCCGGCGTCGCATCCGCCCCGCCGAGCGCGTCGCTCGCCGCCGCGGCCTGCTCGGCCGTGATGCGCAGCTTCGCGCCGGGGCTGTCCGGATCGCGTCGCTCGACCTCGCCGATCGCCCAGCCGGCGTCCGCCGTGCCCGAGCCGCCTCGACCGATGCCAGGTCGCGGGGCCGCCCCGACGCGCGCGAGGCGCACCGGCGTGGTCTCCGCGG
>JAOPYS010000313.1 GCA_025964465.1 Thermoleophilia bacterium | reverse complement strand
AGCGCCTGCCGGCGCTCGAGGGCGGCATCGGCCTGCGTGCGCTCCTCGCGGGTGCGGTTGATCGTCGCCTCCGCCGTGGCCGTGCGCTGTCGCGACGCGTCCTCGATCGCCTGCGCGATGGCGTCGCCGGCCACAGCTGCGTCGTGCACCTCGAACGCCTCGGTCGGATCCAGCGGCGGCCCGTCGGGATCGCCGGGAACCTCACCGTCGCGGTCGTCGCCGGCGCGGTCGGCGTTCGGCGGCGGCGCCGTCACCTCCTGCCGGAGGATGTCCGCGTACTCCGCCTGCTCGTCGTTCGTGGGCGCTGCGGCCTCGGGCTGGTCGTCGAGTTCCAGCGACCGGCGCAGCGCCTCGACCTCCGCGTCGCCGGACGAGGTGATCAGCACCCCGCGCAGCGACTCGACCTCCGCGAGCGTGCCTCCCTCGACCACGGGCGCGGCGGAGTCGGCAGCTGCGTCGTCGGGCGCAGGTGCCGGCGCGGGGCCGGTGGTCGCGCGCGTGCGCGCGAGGTCATTCGGGTCCGCCGCGCTGGTGGGTGCCGCGTCGTCGGTCGTCGGTGCAATGGGATCCATGCCTCGATCGTGCGCCCACGTCGCCGATCCGGGAAGCGGGGCCCGGCCCCGAAGCTGCCGGAGCGTGCAGCAATCGCCGGGATCAACCGCCGGCGAGGAGGGCGCGCGCCCGATCCATCGTGGCGTTCACCCGCGCCGCGTAGCCGGCGGGATCGGCAGGACGCTGCGACGCAGCCGCGATCTCGCCCGGTGTGCGGCCGGGGCCCTTCTGCCACTCGTGCGCCAACGACCGGATCGACACCGTCGCGTTGGTGCGGGGGTCGAACGCCTGCTGCGGCGTGAGGCCCGCGGCCGTCAGCATCCCGCCCTCGTGCAGCTGGAAGAGCCCGAAGCTGCTGCCGCCGTCACCGACCGCACCAGCGTTGCCACCACTCTCCACGAGCATCATCGCGACCGCCGTGACCGGGTCCACGCCCTGCTGGCGTGCGACGTCCGCGACCACCGCGGCGTTGCTGCGCGCGTCGCCGGACGCTGCCGCGGGTGCTGCGGCTGCCGCGCTGCCCGTCACGGCGCCGGTACCGGTTGCGGCGGTGCCATCGCTGGCGCCGTAGGCCGCGAGCAGGGCCTGGGCGAGCGCCGCCTCCTTGCCCGCGCCGGCGGTCGCCGCGGATGTCGACCCGAGGCCACCGACGCCGAGCAGCGCGGCGAAGTCGGGGCTGTCGGTCGCCGCGGCGCCGCCACCGTCCACCGAGGGGTCGCCGCCGTCCGCGTCGGGCTCGTCGACCGCGAGGCCGGCGAGCGAATCCATCATCGACTGCTCGATCTGCGCGCTGAACGCTGCGGCGAGCTGGGACGCACGCGCACGCGCCGCAGCGGTGGGCTGCGGGGACGATCCCGTGGAGGAGCTCGCGGCGCGGCGGGGGTCCGCGCCATCGACGTGAAGGGGGGTCACGCCTCGACCGTACGACGGGTCGGCGATGCTGGCAACGGCTGGTGACCGGCGCGAGACGCCACAGGCCACCGAAACCTGCGGTGCCTGGCCCCCCGCGGCACCGCTCCGCAGGATTGGTGCAGGGTGCGGCCGCCACCACTTCCACATTCGGACGAACTGCTCAGGACCGTTCGAGCGGTGGTCGATACCGACCGAGATGGAACTCTCCTCGCTCGTGCGCGCCCCAGCCCGTTGCACCCCCCTGCTGATCGTCGCCGTCCTGGCATCTCTCGCTGCCGGTGCCGGTCCGGCTTCTGCCGCCTCGAGCGTTTCGGCGGTCACCCCCGACGCACCGATCGCAGCCGACGGGGTCCTCGTCGCTCGCTACGAGAGCACCACGGCCGCGCCCGCCACCGTCACGTTCGACGTCTGCGCGACGGCAACGTGCACCGCAGGCGACGTCCTCTCGCGTGGCTCGATCGCGAACGTAGCTCCCGGCACGGATGTCGCGTGGCGCGTTGACCCGCCGCTGCCGCCCGGCGGTTCGTACTACTGGCAGGCCACTGCCTCCACCGGGGAGGTCACCGCAGGCGCCCACAAGGTGTCGGTCGCCGACGGTGATCGCGTGCTGACCGGCGTGGCACGCAGTGCGAGTGGCGCGCTCACCGCCGTCGGCACGGGCGGCATCATCCTCCACCGAGCGCTGACGACCGGCCCGTGGACGGCCCGACCGACGTCGTCCGCCATCGGGCACGACTGGCTCGCCGTGACCACGTACAACACGGCGGGATTGATCGCCGTCGGGCGGGCAGGCGCCATCTCCCGCAGCGTCGACGAGGGCGAGACGTGGACCGCATTGCCGCCGTGCGCCCCGAACGGCGAGCACCTCCTGGACGTGACCCAGCTAGGGTCCGCCCGGCTCTACGCCGTCGGATCGAACGGGCTCGCCTGCCGATCCACCGACGGCGGAGCGACCTGGACGGCGGAGCGGGTCTCACCGTCCCCGACCCCCACCCCCGACCTCGTGGCAGTCGCGGCCAGCCCGAACCGCGTGTTCGCGGTGGATGCGGCCGGGACGGTCTGGTCGCGCACCGACGCAGGGAGCTGGAGCGCACAGGGCGCGGCGGGGCCCACCCCGACCGGCATCTACGTCACGAGCGACACTGCGCTCACGGTCGTGGACGCCGGGGGTCGGCTCTGGTCCTCCGTCAACGCCGGCGCGACCTTCACGTCGACCCAGTCGCCACTGACCGGCGGCGGGCTCGCCATCGATGCGGCCACCACCGGGACGCTCCGGACGTGGATCGTGGGGGCGGGACAGCCGGTGTACACCGACAACGGCGCCACGTTCACGCCCGCCCCGGCGCCCACCGGGCTGGCTGCCACCTGGCACGACGTGGAGGCGTTCGGCACGACGGGTGAGCAGGCCGTCCTCGTAGGCAGCAACCGTTCCGTCGTGACCACCTCCGACTCCGGCGCGTCCTGGACCGTCGCGTACGCACCACCGACTGCAACGGCACATCCGACCCTCTCCGGCAGTGGCGCGCTCGGCTCGACCCTGCTCGGCCAGCCGGGCAGCTGGACGGGGCACTCCCTCACCTTCACGACGTGGTGGGAGCGCTGCACTGGCCCGTCCTGCTCCGCCGTGCCGGGCGCCGCATCACCGTCGTACACAATCTCCGGCGCCGATGCCAACTCGACGCTCCAGTTCGTTGTCACGGCGTCCAACAGCGCAGGCACGGTGACCCTCCGCAGCCCGGCCGTCACGGCGTTCACCATCGCGCCGCCGTCGCCCACCACCAAGGTCAACCACGCGCCCACCCTGCCGACCTCGCTGTCACCGAATTCCGGGATGGTGCTCGCGGTGCAGCCGGAGTACGCGGCCACGTTCGTTGACCCCGACGGGGACCGGGGCGTGCTCGAGTTCGAGCGGTGCGGTGACGCGGCGTGCACGACGATCCTGGCGCGCCGCGCGATCGGCCCGCTCGCCAGCGGTGCGGTGGGCCTCTGGCGCCCCGAGAAGACGCTCGCCACCGGCCTGACGGTGTTCTGGCGCGTCCGCGCCGTGGACGCCGCGGGGCTGCCCGGCCCGTACACCGAGGCGCAGTCGGTGTCGACGCCGCCCGTCGTGCTCGGAACCACGGTCGCCGACTCGATCGCAGGCTCGGAGGGTGACGACGCGATCGCCTCCGGCGCGGGCAACGACCGCATCGACGGGGCCGCGGGCGACGACGTGCTCGACGGTGGCGCCGGCAACGACGTGCTGCGCGGGTGCGCCGGCGACGACCACATGACCGGCGGCGCGGGCAACGACAGCCTCGCGGGGTGCGAGGGCGACGACCGCATGGACGGCGGCGTCGGCGTCGACCGGATGGACGCCGGCGCGGGCGACGACGCGGTCGCGGGCGGCGCCGGCAACGACATCGTGCGCGCCGGCGACGGCAACGACGTCGCCACCGGCGGCGCGGGCAACGACATCGTCGTCGGCGGCGCCGGCACCGACCGCATCGACGCTGGCCTGGGCAACGACACCGTCGACTCGCGCGAGCGCTCCGTGCAGTCGCGCCGCGTGGGGTTCGCGGCATCGCTCTCGATCGTCGAGGCCGCCATCAACCTGGCCCGAGCCAAGGCGCCGCGCGCCGTCCGCGACCGCGTCACCTGCGGGCGCGGCGTCGACCACGTGCTCGCCGACAAGGCTGACGTCATCGCTGCCGACTGCGAGTTCGTGAACGGTCGCCGGCACAAGTTCCGCTGACGCCCACCCGGGGGGCATCAAGCCGGGTCGTGGATCCGCCGATGGTCGAGGGCTGCCCCTCGCACCGGGGATGATCCACCATGGCCGACGCACCTCGGACACACCTGCAGCGGGCGCTCATGCTCGCCGGCAACCTCTTCACGTGGGGAGGGCTGCTGCTGGCCGTCCCCCTCCTGCTGCTGACGGAGGTGCCGTCCGCACGGGTGCTCGCCTACGCCGTGCTGCTGCTGGTGATCGGGGTGGTGAGCGGGCACCTCGAGATCGAGTTCCGCTTCGCGTCGACGCCGACGTCCGTGGTGCCCGACGGGGTCGCCTGGATCGTCGCGGCGATCGTCCTGCCCGCCCCGATGGCGATGGTCGTGGCCATCCTCAGCTCCGTCCCCGCCCTGCGCAACGGCGTGCGCCGCGAGCTGGCCAACGGCGGCGCACTCGCCTCGACCCTCGGCATCGTCTCGTGGGGCGTGCACTCCGTCGCCGGCACCCCGGACGTGCGCATCCTCATGGTCGTGGGGTTCGCGGCCGGCGTCGCGTTCTACGCGATCCAGCTGCTCGAGGGGGTCGCCTACCTCGAGTCGGTGGAGCGCGGCTCGGGCCGCGAGTTCCTCGTCAACTGCTGGAAGGTCGACACCTTCCACGTCGTGCTGCCCACGATCGCCGTCGGCATCGTCGCGCCCTTCGTGGCCAACCCGCTGCTGACCTGCGCGATGCTCGCCGGCTACCAGGCCCTCGTCTACCTCGGCCTCACGGTGCTGCGCAGCGAGCAGGTGCACCGCTCCCGCAGCCGGTACCTGAGCGACACCTTCTCGCGCTACGTGCCCGCGGCGATGGTCGAGCAGCTCTCGGAGGAGGAGGCGGCCGTCACGCTCGGCGGCGCCGAGGTCGAGATCACCGTGATGTTCGTCGACGTGCGCGGGTTCACCAGCTGGTCCGAGCACCTGCAGCCGACCGAGATCGTCACCCAGCTCAACGAGCTGCTGGGCGCGTGCACGGAGGCGATCTTCACCACCGGCGGCACGCTCGACAAGTTCACCGGCGACGGGCTCATGGCGTTCTGGGGCGCCCCGGTCCGTCAGGCCGACCACGCGGCGCGCGCCTGCCACGCGGCGCTCGACATGCTCGACCGCATCGCGCAGCTCAACGAGGAGCGGGCACCCGGCACGCCGCGCCTGTACATCGGCGTGGGCGTGCACACGGGCACGGCGCTGGTCGGCAACATCGGCCACAGCGAGCGGCTCGACTACACCGCGATCGGTGACACGGTCAACGTGGCCGCGCGCCTGGAGGCGGCCACGAAGGAGGCGGGCTGCGACGCCCTCGCCTCCGCGTCGACGCTCGCGCTGCTGGCCGACGA
>JAOPYS010000309.1 GCA_025964465.1 Thermoleophilia bacterium | reverse complement strand
CTCATGACGTTGAGCTGCCACAGCTCGTCCCACTGCTCGTCGGTGACCTCCTCGAAGGTGGCCTGGTAGGCGAGGCCGACGTTGTTGACGAGCACGTCGACCGGGCCGAGCGAGTCCTCGACCTCGCGCACCACGCGGGCGGGCACCTCGGGCACGGCGAGGTCGCCGGTGAGCGCCGCCACCTTGCCGGGGGTGCGGGCGCGCTGGCCCGCCTCGGTGATGGCGCGGCCGGCGGCTTCGAGCTCGGCCCGCCCGCGCGCCACGATCGCGACGTGCGCGCCCTCGGCGGCGAACATCCGCGCCGCGGCGAGACCGATTCCCTTGCTGCCGCCCGTGACGACGACGACCTGACCTGCGAGCTGGAGATCCATGTGGGCGCGTACCTTTCCTGTTGCCCGGGAGACTAGCCCGTCGGGTCGGGGTAGGCACGTGGCCATGGCGACGCGACACGGATGGCACACGGGGGCGGCGGACGGTCGGGAGATCTTCGCGCGCGTGCTCGCGCCCGCGGGCGGCGGCGAACGGGCGCCCGGGCCGCCGGTGGTGCTGGTACACGGGCTCGCCGTGTCGAGCCGGTACTTCGTGCGCCTGCTGGAGCAGCTGGGGGCGCAGCACCAGGTGTGGGCACCCGACCTGCCCGGCCACGGCCGCACGTGCGGGGACCGACGTCCACTGCGGTTCGACGAGCTCGTGTCCGTGCTCGTGGCGTGGCTCGACGCGACCGGCCTGCGTCGCGCGGTGCTCGTCGGCAACTCGATGGGCGGCCAGCTCGTGGCGGAGGTGTCGCTGCGGCGCCCGGACCTCGCGTCGGCGGTCGTGCTCATCGGGGCCACCACCGACACCGCCGCACCGTCGCTCGGGGCGCACGCGCTGCGCCTGCTGCGCGACATGGCGCGCGAGCGGCCGCAGCTGGTCGCGGCGACGACGCTCGAGTACCTGGACTGCGGCCCGCGGCGGCTGCTGCGCGAGTTCGCCACCATGCGCGACCACGACCTCGCGGCGACGCTCGCCGGGTCGCCGGTGCCGTCCCTGCTCGTGCGCGGGGAGCACGACCCGATCGCGCCGGCCTCGTGGCTGTCCCGGCTCGCGGCCGCCGACCCCGACACCGTCGACGTGCGGACCATCCCGGGCGCGGGGCACGCGGCGCATGACTCCCACCCGGCCGAGGTCGCCGCGGCGATCCGTGCGTTCCTCGACCGGCGCGGGGTACAGTCCGCCGGATGACGCCTCCCTCCGACCTCTACCTCGTCCGCCACGGGCAGAGCACCTGGAACGCCGCCGGTCGCTGGCAGGGGCAGGCCGACCCGCCGCTGTCCGAGCACGGCGAGGAGCAGGCGCGCCAGCTGGCCGAGCGGTTCCCCGACGCCCCGGTGACGCACGTCGTGGCGAGCGACCTGCGGCGCGCGCACGCCACGGCGCTACCGATCGCCGCGCGGTTCGGGCTCGAGGTCGCGATCGACCCGGACCTGCGCGAGATCGACGTCGGCACCTGGTCGGGCAAGACGCGCGACGAGATCCGGGCGGAGGACGCGCCGTCGCTGGAGCGCTACTTCCAGGGGCAGGTCGGGTGGACCGGCGGGGAGACGTACGAGGACCACGAGCTGCGCTCGGCACGCGCTGCCGCGACGCTCGGCGACCTGGACGGTGACGGCGCCGTGGTCGCGGTCACGCACGGCGGCACGCTTCGCGCGCTGGTGCTGGCGCTGCTGGAGATCGACCCGTCGAGCCGCTGGCGGTTCACCGGCATCGGCCACACGTCGGTCACGCACCTCGTGCGCGGCGCCTACGGCTGGCGCCTCGCATCCTTCAACTCCGTGCTCGACCTGCGCCAGGCCTGACGACCCGGAAGACAGAAGCACCCCCCGGCGAGCCTGGGGCGCTCGCCGGGGGGTACGGGGGTGTCGGTGCGGATGGTCCGTGGGGGTCTCGCTGCCCCCATTGGCCGCGTCCGCACGACGGCTTCGGGATTGCGCTGCACCTCGGCGGGTGCGCGCGGATGGAGCATTCGGGGATCAGGCCGCGTTGGGCGCGCACTGGGTGACGGACTGGCCCGGGTTCTGGGACACCTGGCCGGGCTCGTCGCCGGGGCTGTTCTGCGTGGGCTTGCCGGAGCTGCCGTTGCCACCGAGGTGGGGCAGGTGCAGGCCGCCGCCACCGTTGCCGGTGAAGCTCACGCCCTTGGCACCCGTCGCCGCGTCGGTGAGGCCCGTGGTGGCACCGTAGATCGCGCCGCCGACACCGCCGATGGCTGCGCCCCACAGGGCACCCGGCAGGGCGCCGATGCCGCCGAACAGGAGGCCTGCGCCGGTGCCGACCACCGCGCCGCTGACCGCACCGAGTGCGAAGCCCTTGGTGATGCGACCCCAGACCGAGGTCTCCTTCTCGATGGAGAACTTGCCTCCGGCCACGTTCTTGAGCAATCCGCTCACCGTGCCGGTGAGGAAGCCGCCCGCGGCACCTGCCACCGCGCCGCCCACCGGACCGAACGGCGTGACCGTCCCGACCAGTGCGCCACCGGCTGCACCTGCCATCATGCCCTTCATGCCGTCACCGACGGCGGCCGACACCCGCGGGTGGCGGATGAGGGCGGAACCGGCGCCGACCGCGGCACCGATGCCTGCGCCGATCGGCAGGCCGATGCCGGTCGGCAGACCGATCACCGCGCCGGTGGCGGCGCCGATGGCCGCATTGCGCAGGACCGAGCCGCCGAAGCTGCTGTATCCGTCGTTGGTGCGCGAGCCCGTCGTGGGGTTGTCGCCGCCCGATGCGGCGACAGACCCTGCGTTGTACTGCGCCTGTCCGATGATCTGCGAGATCGTGGTCACTGTCTCACCCTCCCGAGGTGCCGTGCTGGGGGAGCCGAGGGGCGGCGGTTGCCGAACCTTGACTTCAACTGCTTCTCGCTTGGCCTCCTTTGCCCGTTGCAGGAAGGGACACGAGTTGGCCGCCCCCGGCCACGCCGCGGCCTCCCCTGAAATCAATGTTTTCCCTGCACATGATTGCTTTATGCGGATTGCGGCCACGCGGTGGATCAGGCTCCATGCCCCGAAACCGATTGCCGGAGGCCGCGGGTGGCCCACCTTGCCCCGGGCGGTGTGGCCCCTTCCGCGGCCCTCGACGGCCACGTCCCACGGCCACCGGTGGGCCCGTTCCGCGACGGTCAGCGGCTGGCGTTGACGTCCCGCACGGCCTGGCGGAAGTCGCGCTGCGCCGAGTTGAACCGGGCCAGCTGGGTCGTGATGACCGCGGTGTTGGTGGCAGGCGCCTTCGAGACGATGGACATCGACTGGCGCATGGCGCGCAGCGAGCGCAGCATCGTCGCGTGCTCGTCGCGCCACGCCTTCGGCGGGCGCAGCTCCTCGTACCCGGCGATGAGCGTGTCGAAGGCCTTGAGCTGGGCCCCGGCAGCGGCCGGGGTGGCGGCCAGGTTGCCGTGCAGCGACTCGAACACCTTCGACGCGTCGCCCTGGAGGCGGTTGCCCCGCTGGATGTACTCGCGCTTCGAGAGGGCCCGGTCGTCGGAACTCGAGCCGCAGCCCGCGAACGACACGCCGCAGGTCAGGACGAGCGCGAGGGTGATCACCAGCCGAAAGGCGCGGAGGGCGGGCGACGACATGCGCAGAAGATAGCAGCGGGGGAGCAGCCCGAGGGCGGCTCCCCCGCTGAGTTCGGGAGGGTTTCGTCGATCGTGTCTCGCGCGCGCGTGCGCGCGAGGAACCTCGGTCAGGCGGTCGGCCGCACCGGGATCTCGGGCATCTGCACGCCCGACAGCGTCGGCACCGAGCCGGCGGGGGCCGCTGCGCCGCCCTGCGGCATGGCCGCGGCGAGCTGCGCCATCGACGGCGTCGCGCTGAGCGGGCTGCCGCCGGCGAACGGCAGGGCCGATGCCATCCCGGGCAGGTAGGAGGCCGGGTTGGTCAGCTGCGCCATGCCGGCAACCCCGGGCTGCGGCGCGGCGCCGTACCCGACGGCCGGGTCCATCCCGTAGGCCGCAGGTGCTGCGGGTGCCGCGGTCCTGGCGACGGCAGCTCCGTGGGCCGCCTTGAGGACCTTGCCCGTCCCGACCTGGCGCACGTTGCCAG
>JAOPYS010000261.1 GCA_025964465.1 Thermoleophilia bacterium | reverse complement strand
GTAGGTGGTGACGCGCTGCGCGCAGTCGAGGCACTCGCGGCGGCGACGCATGGCGTCGCCCGAATCCGCGATCCGCGATTCGAGCACCTTCGAGTTCTGGCCACCACATGCCGGGCAGTTCATCCCGATCACCCCTACGTCGTCACTTCGTGCGATCGAGCTGCGCTCGGTCATGGCGAGCAAGCTCGCCGCGACTCTCGCTCCGCACGATCGTCCATCCATGGACATCCCGCCGCCCGGCGCCGTGCCTTCCCTGCACTCCTCGAGGCGAGCGAGCACCGTATCCACAGGGAGGATGCCGCTCAAGGCCTCAAGGAAGGAAAAACGCGCACCGTGCGGCCTTTCGTCCCACTCCCAGTAGCGTGACGGGGCGGCCGGACGCACTAGCTGTAGCGTGCGGATGAATTTTGGTTCCGGGTCGATTGGCCGACGGATTTCCGGCGGATCGGTCCTGCGGCCGAATTCTGCAGGGCCGAGATGTCGGCCCCGCGTGCTGGCAGGAGAACCGCGTTCGGAGTCGACGGGCGCAACAACGGGCCGATCCGCCCCGAAGGACCGGTGAGGACTTCGGGCGCCCCCTGCGCGCGCCCACCGACGAACGGGGACACACCATGGAGATGCTCTTCGCCGCGATCGCGCTGTTCGGCGCCGTCTGGGCAGTGACGATGGCCGTCCGGGCCGAGCCGCGCGCCGCCACCTTCGAGGACGTGCCGAATCCGCTGCCGCAGCCGGGCGCGCGCGACGTGCACACGGTGTCGCACGGCACGCTGGGCCGCGCGCCCGTGCCGCGCTGGACCTAGGCCCGAGCGACTACCACTCGACGTCCTCGATGCCCGGGGCCTCGAACGACGTGCCCTTCGTCCCCGCGTGGCGGAAGTCCGCCCCCTCCGTGAGGGAGAGGATGAAGTCGGCGCCCTCGAGCTCGGCGCCCACGAACGACGCACGGCGCACGTCGGCACCGCGCAGGCTGGCCTGACCGAGCGCTGCGGCCTGGAGGTCGGCGTCGCTCAGGTCCCCGCCCTCGAGGTTGGAGCCGACGAGCGACGCACCGACCATGTTCGAGTGCGACAGGTCGACGCCCTCCAGGTGCGCGTACTGGACGCTCGCGCCCCAGAGGTTGGCGTGCGCCATCGTCGCGTGGTTGAGGTGGGCCTGGTCGAGCTGCGCGTGCGCGACGTTCGCCAGGTTGAGGCTGGCACCGGAGAGCACCGCACCGGCGAGGTTGGCGCCGACCAGGTACGACGTGGACAGGTCGGCCATGTGCAGCGCCGCGCCGATGAGCGTGGCGCCGGCGAGGTTGGCGCCACGGAAGAGCGTCGACACGAGGTGGGCGCGCTGCAGGCTCGCGTTGTGCATGCGGGCCCCGGTGAAGTCGGCGCCCTCCGCCGTGCAGTCGTCGAAGCACGAACCGCTCAGCTCCGAGCCCGCGAAGTCGGTGCGGGTGAGCTTGGCGCCGTGCAGGTCGACGCCGCGCAGGTCGCGGCCGGACAGGTCTGCGTCGGTGAGGTCCACCGCCTCTTCCGGGTGCTCCCGTCGCCACGCGTTGAACGCGTCGACGCCGTCTTCGAGCAGGGCGAGGAGGTCTCTCTCGGTCACCGGAGGTGCCTTTCGGGGGCGGGGCGCGTGCAGCGCCCGGGGGGTCCGAGGCTACCTTGTCAGGCTTTCCCGGTCGGGGGGTCCGGAAACACGGGGACGCGGGGCGCCGGCGGCGCGCCGGGCTCAGGCCGCGAGGCGCTCGGCCACGTCGGTCTCGAAGACTCGAACGCGGTCCTTGCCCTCGAGCTTCGCGTGGTACATGGCGGCGTCCGCCCGCCCGACGGCGGCTTCGAGCGTGTCGCCCGTGCCCGACCAGTCGGTGACACCGATGGAGATCCCCGAGCCGTGTTCCGCGAGCGCTTCCCGGATGGCGAGGCGGACCCGATCCGCCCATCCGGCGAGCTCGGCGCCCGTCGCCCCGAACTGCGCGACGAGGAACTCCTCGCCGCCGTACCGGGCGACCACGAAGTCCCCCGAGCCCGCTTCGGCGCGCAGGATGCCCGCCACGGTGCACAGCACCTCGTCACCTGCGGCGTGGCCGCGCGTGTCGTTGATCGTCTTGAAGTTGTCCACGTCGCCGAGCGCGAACGCGACCGAGCCGCAGTCGCGTCCGAGCCGAGGTGCCACGACGCCGCTGAACCCGAGCCGGTTGGCGATGCCCGTGAGCGGATCGGTCCGGGCCTGCTGGCGAGCCTCGGCGAGGCGTGCGGTGCTCTCCGCCGCCCACCACGAGTGGAGCAGCGGCGCGAGCAGCAGCGACGGCAGCCACCAGGCGGCCTCGGACGCCGCTGCGGCCAGCACGATGGTCGGCGCCTGTGCCGCCAGCATCATGGTCATGGCGTCGATCACGTCGCGAACGGTGATGGGCGCGATGACGGCGCGGACGTCCGCGTCGACGAAGGCGATGTACGGCAACTGTGCCACCAACGCGCCGAGATTCATGGCGATCGGGCCGATCGCGACGCAGGCCAGGAGCACGACCAGCGGCGGCGCGTCGGCGGCGGCCAGCACGTCGCGTACGATCACGACGGCCGCGAGCCCGAGGCTGGCATCGATGATGACGGTGACGCAGTCTCCGAGACCCCCCAGCCACGACGCTGGCCGCCGCAACAGGAACCAGAGCGCCGTGGCCGCGGCCGCGAACCACGCATCGGTCGGATCGAGCACCACGAACCCGAGGACCAGGAACGTCTCGTGGAAGGTCAGGTAGGTCGCGTTGGCGAGCTGGACGAGCAGGCCGCCAGTGAGCGATGCCAGGGCGAGCGTCAGGATCGTGCGGGGCGCGTCGTGCAGGCCACCCGCGTGCACGAGGGTCAGGACGCAGACCACGAGCCCGGCGAGCGCGATGGCGGCGTTCGTCAGGTGCAGCCGTTTCGGAGCCATCGCCGAATAGCGGTGGTGGAGCGGCTTGCGCAGGTGTGGTCGAACCGTCGCACCGAAGTGCTCGACGAACACCCGTGCGGGGTGCACGTGGTCCTCGACGGGCTGGGTGGACGCCAACATGCCGCGCATATCGGCCGACGCCTGTTCATCCTTGAGCAGGAGCCAGACGGCCCACCCGCCTCTTGCTTATTTTACAATTTGCATCAAGCGCCTGCACATCGTCGCCGATACGGAGGGAACGATCAGATGCCTCGGGAGGCCCTCCACATGCTCACTCGGTTCTACGCGACGTTCAAGTCCTCACGCTCCGCCCAGCTCATCGTCCTGTCCCTCATCATCACGGTCGTTGCCATGGCCATGGTCGGTGGCTTCCAGCTCCCGCGGGGGATCTTCCGGCCCTGAGGCCGGACATCATGAGTGACCTCGCGTCACCCCAAGCATCGGCGGCCCTCGCTGCGACCCCCTCCGGGGTTCGCGGCGGGGGCCGCGCCGATGCTGGCACCGCATCGCGCACCGTCGCGGCGTTCGGTGCCTTCGGCGTGCTCCAGCTGATGCTGACGCTGCTCCCGCGGATGACGGGCCATGTCACCGCGTTCCGGATCGTCGGGACCGTGGCGCTGCTCGCCTCGGCGCTGCTGGCGCTGGCCGCCCTGTGGCTGCTGGGGCGAAGGGCGCGACGCTGGCCGGCACTTCGTGTCGCGGGCGGCGTCGCCCTGTGCGGCCTCGGCGCTGGCGTGACGACCGCGACGCTGCCCCTCGCCAGCGACATGTTCCTCATCGGGGCAGCGGCACTGGCCGGCACGCTGATGGCGAGGGCCGTCGATCGCCTGTCCGTCGCCGCGGGCGCCTGCGCCCTGATCTCCGTGGTCGACCTGATGAGCGTCTACGCCCCCCACGGATCGACGGGTGAGGTGATGGCGGCGAGCGGCACGATGTCCAGGGTGCTGACCATCGGCCTCGCGCTGCCGGGCAAGCCGTTCGACTCGGCCCTGACGGTCGGGTTCGCCGACCTCGCCTTCGCGGCGTTCCTGGCGCTCGTGGCGTCTCGATTCGCCCTGCCGGCGCACCGCACGGCGATCGCGCTGTCGATCGGGTTCGCGCTGCCGCTCGCGCTGGCACTGCTGGTGCCGCAGCTCGTCGTGGCGGCCTTGCCAGCCATCGCCGGCGGGTGGCTGTGGGCCCACCGCCGCGAGGTCGCGGCGACGGCGCGCTTCCGCGTCGCGCTGGCCGCGTCGCTCACGCCGCTCGCGTTGTCCGATCATCCCGGGTGAGGACGGCGGCAGCGAGTGGGGCCAAGGGCTCGAGCGTGCGCACCGCCTCGTCGGCGAGCCCTGCGACCGTCGCGGTGGCATCCGCCGCGCCTGGCGGGACGACCGCCCACCCGACCTCGACCCGCAGCACCTCGTCGCCGAACAGCGGCAGGCCGAGGCGCGCTGCGGCACTGCGGACGCCCGCCGAATCGGTGTCCCACAGCAGGACCCCGAAGCGTCGGGCGCCGAGCAGGCCCGCGTGCTCGTGCCCGCGGATGCGCTCCCGGGCGCGAGCGATCGCCGAACGCCACTCGAGCGCACGGACCTCGTAGACCACGAGCGCCATCGTGACGCCCTCGCGGCGTGCCCAAGCCAGCTCGTTGAGGACGGCGAGCTCGAACCCGGCCGGCGTCAGCATCCCGGTGGCGGCATCGCGCATGCCCTCCTCCGCCGCCCGCACGGCCATCGTGGCGTTGTCGAGACGCGCCAGCAGCACCACCCACGTGGCGAGCAGCGCGCCGATCGCGACCAGGAGCACGTGCTGGGCGTCGATGTGCATCAGGCGACCCGGCCCAGGGGATCGTCGCCCAGCAGGACGATCAGCGTCGACCGCTCGTGCGGGACGGTCGCGACCTCCACCGACACCGAACCCAGGGGCAGCTCCGCGCGCAGCGCGCCCTCGATCGCGGCACGCTGGGCGTCGAGGCCCGAGTGCTCGGGCAGCAGCACGACGAGGCTGTGGCCGGCCCCGCGCCCGACCATCGCCGGAAAGCCCACGACTCCCGCCACCACCTCGGCCGCGTCGCGCAACGACACGCCCGCACGCACCTCCAGCATGGCCAACCAGCATCCCCGCCCGTAGCGACGACTGCGATGGCGCTCCGCATCGACGCGCTCGAGCAGCAGCTCGCGGCTGGCGAGACCGGTCTCCTCGTCGATGCGTACGTCGCGCGCCAGGGTTCGCGCTCGGCGACGCATGGCGGCCGCCTCGACGGCGAGGCCGACCGCGCCCACGGCGAGCAGCACGACGACCACGAACAGGATCGAGGTCACGCGGCCCGGCCCTCGGCGGCGTCGTCGCCGGGTTCGTACGTCTCGTAGAGCCGGTCGAGTTCGATCAGCAGCTCGTCGACGAGCCGCCCCGTCTCGTTCAGGAAGACGCCGACCTCGTCCGGGTCGAACCCGTCCTTCACCATCCCGAAGCGGGTGCGGGCGATCGCCGGGCCGTCGAGCCTCCAGAACCACGGATCTGCATCCGTGGCCGCGGCCTCGTCGGGGTGTCGCCGTCGGAACATCGTGCTCGCGCTATCGGTCGACCGTCTCCAGCGCTTGAGCACGCCCCCCCGCGCTGGGGTCAACGGGTGGCGAGCTCGCGCACGAGCAGCCCGGCGCGGCCCATCGCGTCCTCGAGCGTGCGTGCGGCCCCGGGCTCGCGCAGGGGCACGGTCCACGTGCGCGCGACGCCCTCCGTGGGGTGTGCGACGTCGATGGTGGCGACCCCGCCCTTCACGCGCCGCGTGACCTGCCAGCCGCGGTCCGCCTCCATGTGCACCTCGGGGACGTCCACGTCGTCGGGGATGGCGCCCACGCGCAGCTGCAGGAAGGATCGCCAGATGCGTCGCGCGACCCACGCGAGCACCGCGAGGACCAGCAGGATGACCAATGCGCGCACGTGCTCTCCTTCCTTCCGCGGACACAGTATCAGCGCCCGGATCGGCGTTCCGACGCCGCGGCCAGCCGATGGCCGCATCCGTCTGGAACGCCCCCCGGGTCGGCTGCGAAAGAAGGGTGTAAGTGTTGCACGGCACACACCGCGCAACGGGATGTGGGGTTCGGGACGGGGACGTTGGGCGCACGCGAAGGTTTCTGCATGCCGCGATACGGAGCGACGTGCAGAGTGGTTTCGCGCCACGCGTATCCCCCCCTCGACACGCATCAGGCGCGATTGGTCCCGATGGCTTAGCGGCCGACGGACCCAAGGTGCGGGCTTAGCGGCCCACACCAACAGCGGGAGCAGGTGGTCGAACGCCGCGCTTCCCGCATTCAGAAGGCGGTCGCACGCACACACCCCCCCTCAGTGTGCGGCGACCGCCTTCTCTTCTTCTCCGGGCGTTGTGCGCGGCCATGGCTGCGTCGTTGCTCCTCGGGACTACCTCGACGTACTGAAGTACGCCTTCGGCAGCCCCGTCGTCGCACTCCTTGCCCTGACCACGCACAACGCCCGGAGTGGGCGTCAGGCGGTCGCGCCGAGCCCGTCGGCGATGCCGGACTTCATGGCGGCGATGGCGGCGGACTTGCCCTCGGGGCCGAACAGGCCGGAGCCGCAGACGACGGCGCGGGCGCCGGCCTGCACGCCGGCGGCGACGTTGCCGGGCTTGAGCCCGCCGTCGATCTCGATCGT
>JAOPYS010000236.1 GCA_025964465.1 Thermoleophilia bacterium | reverse complement strand
AGGGCCAGCGCCGCATCCCGGTGCAGTACGCCAAGCGCATGGTCGGTCGCAAGATGACCTCGGGCGGCAGCACCTACCTGCCCATGCGCGTGAACATGGCGGGCGTCATCCCGATCATCTTCGCGTCGGCGCTGATGGCCTTCCCGACGCTGGTCGGGTCGTCGATCCCCAACACGCACGTGCAGAACTTCATCAGCAACTACCTCGGGCCCTACAGCTTCACCGGGGTCGGCATCACCGCGCTGTTCGTCGTGCTGTTCACGTTCTTCTACACGCTCGTGCAGTTCAACCCCGTGGACCAGGCCGACAACCTCAAGAAGTACGGCGGCTTCATCCCGGGCGTGCGTCCGGGCGCGCCGACCGCGGCGTACCTCAACCGCGTCATCACGCGACTGACGTTCTTCGGTGCGCTCTACCTCGCGGTGCTCATCGTGCTGCCGGCCATCTTCGTCAACGTGTTCGGCATCACGCAGGGGGTGTCGAACGCCTTCGGCGGCACGACGATCCTGATCGTCGTGGGTGTGGCGTTGGACACGATGCGGCAAATGGAGTCGCAGCTCGTGATGCGCAACTACGAGGGCTTCCTGAAGTAGCGGGGCTGGGCGCCGCCGGGGGCGCGGTTCGGAAGGCCCGGCTCGCTGCGGGCATCCTGCCCGCCGCCGCTCGCATCCTTCGCGGCATCCGTGCCGCTCAGAGCCTTCCGAACCGCGCCCCCGGCGTCACCCCTGCAAGCCTGGTCGAGATCTCCCGGTGCCCATCCCGAGACTGCTGGGGCGGGGATGGGGACGAGCCGGGGCGGGGTGGTCCTATCTGCGCTTGTCGGGGATCTCGCCGCGGCGGCGGGCGCGGGTGTAGCCCTTGGCTCGGACGAGCTGTTCGGACTTGAGCTCGCGGCGGAGGCGGGCGTCGGCGCGGGCGCGTTCTCGGAGGGCCTCGCGTTCCAGCTTGCGCCACTCCGTGACCGAGTCCGGGTCGAGGTCGCCGCGGTCGATCGCCGCCTGCACCGCGCAGCCGGGCTCGCCGTCGTGGAGGCAGTCACCGAAGCGGCACGTGGGGGCCAGCCGGGTGATCGCCGACGGGGCGAGCGTCGCCACGTCCACGTCCGCGTGCATGCCCACGGCGCGGATGCCGGGCGTGTCGGCCAGGAGGGCGCCGCTCGCGAGCGGGACCAGCTGGCTGGTCGCCGTCGTGTGGCGACCCGTCCCACTGCCGCGCGTGGCGGCGACCGCGCGCAGCGCGCCGCCGTGGAGCGCATTGACGATCGAGCTCTTGCCCGAGCCCGACGCGCCAACGAGCGTGGCCGTGACGCCTGCACCGAGCAGGTCCGCGAGCTCGCCGAACCCGCGGCCGTCGACGATGCTGGTGGCCAGCGCGGGAGCGCCCGCCACCTCGGTCGGGATCAGCGCGTCGCCCCACGTGTCGGCGTGGGTGAGCAGGACGTGTGCGTCGGCGCCGCTCGCGCGGGCCAGCGCGACCAGCCTGGCGACCCGCCCCTCGTTGGGCTGGCGCCCGGCGGCGAGCGCCTCGACCACGAGCACGAGGTCCACGTTCGCGGCCAGGGCCTGCGGGACGGTCGAGTCGGTGTCGCGGCGGCGGGCCAGCACCGAGGTGCGCGGCAGCCGCGCCCGCGCGAACCCGAAGCCGTCGGCCCCCAGCTCGGGCGGTTCGACGAGCACCCAGTCACCCACCACGGCCGGATCGGTCTCGTCGCTGCGGTCACGGGCGTGGATGGGCGCCGAGCCGCCCGTGGCGACGAGGAGCATGCGGCCGCGGTCGACGCGCACGACACGCGCCGGGTGGGCATCGGGGTGGTCGGTCAGCAGCTCGGCGGGGGCCGCACGCACTGCGCGCGGCCAGCCGAGGTCGTTCAGGTCGAGGTTGGCGAAGGCGTCGTCGAGCGTCGCCTTGGCATGGGTGGTCTGGTGATCGCGCACAGGGGTGCGCGAGGCCGTATCGGGATGCACGGTGTGGTTCCGTCCTGTGTTCCGGGGGCGTCGCGGGCGCGCAGGGGCGCAGGGCGACGCGGAGTGGAGGGATCGCAGGTACGGCCGGCGTCGCCGCTCAGGCGGCGAGGTGGTGCCGGGTGCCACACGCGACCCGAGGTGTGGCGCAGTGGATGCAGGCGATGGCTGGCATGGTGCGCTCCTCTCGGGTCGTGGATCAAGGCAACCGGCACACCGTAGCGGGGCCTTGCGGGCCGCGCAACCCCGATGTGCGACACCGAACGCGCAGCCCCGGGCCGGGCGGCAGGTAGACTGCGTCCTTCACGGGACGAACGAGCAGCACGGCGCGCAGACGGACGCGCGCCGCAGGAGGCATCGAGATGGCACATGCACCCACGGTGCTGATCATGGGACCACCCGGCGCGGGCAAGGGCACGCAGGCCGGGCACCTCGTGGCGACCTACGGCCTGCTGCACGTCGCGACCGGCGACCTGCTGCGCGAGGCCGTGGCGGCCGGCACGCTGCTCGGCCTCGAGGCCAAGTCGTTCATCGACAAGGGCACGCTCGTCCCCGACGACCTGATCATCGGGATGATCCGCGAGGTCGCGGCCGAGCTCCCCGAGGGCTCGGGCCTGCTGCTCGACGGGTTCCCCCGCACGCGCGCCCAGGCCATCGCGCTCGACAAGATGCTCGGCGTGCTGGACCGCGACGTGGACGTCGTGCTCGACATCCGCGTGCCGCACGAGGTGCTCATCAAGCGCCTCTCCGGACGCTGGATCTGTCGCACCTGCCAGACGCCGTACAACGTCGACTCGCGTCCGCCCAAGGTTGCCGGCGTGTGCGACCTGGACGGCGGCGAGCTCTACCAGCGCAGCGACGACACGGCCGAGG
The DNA here is from genome assembly GCA_025964465.1 of Thermoleophilia bacterium. GTDB lineage: Bacteria > Actinomycetota > Thermoleophilia > Gaiellales > SKUG01 > JAGQUL01. The sequence continues at coordinate 877 of JAOPYS010000236.1, read as the reverse complement.
CCGTCGGCACGCGCCTCGAGGTGTACGAGACGCAGACCGCCCCGGTCTCGGGCTACTACCGCGACCACGGCAGCCTCGTGACCATCGACGGTGACCAGCCCTCGGACGAGGTGCGCGCCGCGCTCGACGCCGCGATGCAGCCCGTCACCGCCGGCTGACGCGGCGGGCCGCGTCCGTGCGCCTCACCTCGCTGTACCGGTCGGTCGCCCCCTGGCGCCCGTCGCTCGCGTGGGTGTGGTTCGCGACCAGCGTGACGTTCTTCTCGACGTGGCACGCGCACGGCCTGCACTCGGGGATCCGCGGGGCGGGCGCCGTGTTCCTGGCGTGGGCGATCACGCGCGAGCTGGCCCCGGGGCGTCGCGTCGCCGCCGCGGCCGCGCCCTTCGCCGCGATCTGCTTCGCCATCCCGGCCGACACCGACCTGCTCGCGTGCGCGGGCGTGCTGCTGGTCGCGCGGATCGCCACGCGCTCCGTCGGCGACCCGCCGACCCGCCTCGACCTGCTGGTGCTCGTGGGGCTCGCGGCGTGGCTCGCGACCCGGCTCGCAGGGCTCCCCGTGGCGATCGTGCTGGCGGGAATCCTGGCGAGTGACACGCCCCCGCGGCGGGCCCGGATCGCTGGCATCGCCGCGCTCGTCGTCGCCGTCGTGGTGGGCTCGGTCGAGGGCACCATGACCGCCCGACCCGGGTTCGACGACCACACGGTCGCCGCCGAGGTGCTGCTCGCCTTCGCCGGGGCCGCCGCGGCGTGGCTCGCAATCCGTCCGCTTCCCGCGCGCCTGCGAGCACGCGACGACCGCCGCCGTGGCCGGCTGCGGGGCACCCGGGTCCGCAGCGCCCGCATCGCCGTCGCGGCATGCGTCCTCGCGGCGATCGGC
>JAOPYS010000225.1 GCA_025964465.1 Thermoleophilia bacterium | reverse complement strand
ACGCGGCGGCTGCCGACCGCTCCCACGTAGGCGGCGTCGCTCGCGAGCGCGAGCGCCAGGAAGGGCTCGTCGTGGTGCGATTCGTGCGCGAGCGCGACGCAGGCGGTGCGCCGGTCGACTCCGAGCTCCTGCCACGCCGCCTCGGCCCAGCTGCCCACCGATCGCGTCGGCCGGCAGGCTCGGAGCGTCTGCTCGAGGATGGTCGTGCGCGGATCGACGAGCGTCGTGCGCCACGCGAGGCGGTCGGCGAGCAGCACCAACTCGCGGGCGATGTCGCCGGCGCCGCCGATCACGAGCAGCGGCGCCGCGGGAACGGACTGGCGCAGCTCGGCGCCCTGCGCGCCCAGCAGCAGCTCCACCGAGCTGGCCGAGGCGTCGTCGAGCTCGGCCACGGTCACGTCCTCGCGCACGAGGCCGATCGAGCCGCCGGCCTGCAGGTCGGCGTCGCCGGCGGCCTCCACCTCCCACGAGTACGTCGCCCGCAGGTCGGTCGCCACGCCCGCCTGCGCCGTGTCGACGAGCCGTTCGAGCGTCCCCACCAGCACGTCGTCCACGCGCTCGACGAGCACGCCGAGCGTCGCGCCACAGATCGGCCCGACGTCCGTGAGGGTCTCCTTGGCGTAGGACACGAGCACCGCGGAATCGGGCTCGCCCTCCGCCAGCAGCCGCTCCGCCTCCGCGATCACGGCGGCCTCGGTGCACCCGCCGCTGAGCGCGCCCACCCACTCCTGCGGGCCGGCGATCGCCAGGCGTGCCCCCAGTCCCCGCGGCGCGCTGCCGTCGGAGGTCGCGACGGTGGCCAGCACCGCGGGACGACCCGCGTCCAGCCACTCGCCGAGGGCCCGGGTCACGTCGCGCAGGGAGGCATCCATCCCGTCACCCTACCGGCGCCTCGGGCGGACCTGTGGAAATGGTTCGACATCTGGCCTTGAGCGCAGGCGCTGGCTGCCGAAGTTGTCCGCAGCTGCATGGACGCACGCTCGCACCGATACGGACGCTCGACCCGCCGACGCCCCGGCCGCCACCTCGTGGCCGTCCTCGCCGTGCTCGGATCCGTCCTCTGCCTCGGCACCGGAACGGCCAGCGCAGCGTCGCTCGGGTGCGACGACAACTCCGCCGGCACGACCGACCTGTCCGCGTGGGTGCCAGAGATGCTCGCGGCGACCAACGCGCACCGCACCGGGATGGGCCTCGTCGCGCTCCAGCTCGACCCGACGCTCACCAAGGCAGCCACGTGGAAGTCGCGCGACCTCGCGCGGCGCAACTACTTCGACCACGCCGACATGGCCCAGGGCGATGCGCCGTCGCGTTCGCCGTGGGACCGCCTCGCCGCGTGCGGCTGGACGCAGGGAGGCAACCGCGCGGAGAACATCGCCGCCGGCCAGGAGTCGTGCGCCGACTACATCACGGCGTGGCTCAACTCCCCCGGGCACCGCACCAACATCGAGAACGCGTCGATGCGCTACGTCGGGTTCGGCGTGGCGTCGTCGACCAGCAGCGACTACGGCACGTACGCCACGCAGATGTTCGCGAGCGTGCCGGGGCCGGCGGGCGTGACGATGCCCGCGCCGCCGGTGGCGCCCGCTGCGCCGACGATCACCGCGCTGACGTTCGCGGCGGACGGGGCGGCGAAGCTGGTCTGCCCCGCCCTCGGGGCGGCGGCCGGCACGACGTTCGTCGAGGACTCGGTCGGCTCCGGGCTGGACGTGTCGCGCACCGCGGCCGGGTGCCTGCGCATCGCGCCGGCGGCCGGCGTCGCCGGGTTCGCCGCTGCGGTCACCTACCACGCCGCGGGGTCGACGGGGCTGGCCTCCGCCAAGGTCACGATGCAGGTGACGGTGGAGGACGCGCCGCGCACGCCCTTCGGCGGCGGCGGGAGCGACGACGGCTCCACGGATTCCACGCCGGCGCCCGCGACCCGGGCGCCGTCCGTCCTGCGCTCGGCGACCTCCACGGTCACCCACCGGCGTTGCCGCGGTGCGGGAGCGGTGGCCGGCTGGTGCTGGGCGATCACCACGCGCGGGCAACTCGTGGCGGCGGACGGCACGTCGCTCGCGGGCCAGCGCGTCACGGTGTCCCGCCGCACGGCGACGGGCCGGTACGTGCTGGTCGGCACGGCGGTGACGAACGGCGCGGGCAGCTTCACGCTCGTCCGCGCGCTGCGGCCGTCCTCGCACGCGACCGGCCGCTGGGTGCGCACGAACGCCGGCACGCTGCGCGTCGCCTACGCCGGGGCGGGCACCTCCGGCGCCGCGACACGCGCGGTCACGTCGCGCATCGCCTGAGCGATCGACGGCCCGGACGGCTCGGCCGCCCGCCCCGGTAGGCTCGCCCCGATGGACTTCCTGCAGCCGACCAGCCTCGACGACGCGCTCGCACTCCGGGCCGAGCGGCTCGATGCGACGCCGATCGCCGGCGGCACGGACCTGATGGTCGACATCAACTTCGACCGCGCGCGGCCGGCGGCGACCCTCGACCTCACGCGCGTACCGGAGCTGCGCGAGCTCGAGGTGGACGCGGACGGCGCGTGGGTCGGGGCCGGCGTGCCCTACCTGCGCATCCTCGAGGCGCTCGGGGACGTCGCTCCCGGCCTGTGCATGGCGGCGCGGACGGTCGGCTCGCCGCAGATCCGGGCGCGCGGCACCCTGGGCGGCAACCTGGGGACGGCCTCGCCTGCGGGCGACACCCTGCCGGCGCTCGCCGCGTGCGAGGCGACCGTCGAGGTGGCGTCGGCGACCCGGCCGCGTCGCGAGATCGCGGTGCGCGACTTCATCGTCCGGCCGCGGCGTTCGGCGCTCGAGCCCGACGAGCTCATCGTGCGCGTGCGGGTGCCGCGGGCGCGCGGCCCGCAGCAGTTCGGCAAGGTCGGGCAGCGCAATGCGATGGTGATCTCGGTGGCGAGCTTCGGCCTGGCGTTCGACCTGGACGCCCGCGCCGTGGGCACGGGGATCGGGTCGGCCGGCCCGACCATCCTCGGGGCGCCCGCGGCGGAGGCCTGGGTGGCGGAGGCGTTCGGCGACCACGACCTGTGGGCCACGCGCGCTGCGCTGCCCGACGGCGTGGCCAAGCGGTTCGGCGAGCTGGTCGGCGAGGCCGCGTCACCGATCGACGACGTGCGCGGCACGGCAAGGTACCGGCGTCACGCGCTGTCGGTGCTCGCGGCGCGCGCGCTCGCGTGGGCCTGGGCCGACGCGCGACGGGCGGAGGACGCCGCATGAAGGTGAGCTACCGGGTCAACGGCGTGACGGTCGAGGCCGACGGCGTGTGGCCGGGCGCGAGCCTGCTCACCGTGCTGCGCGACCACATGGACCTGCCCGGCTCCAAGAACGCGTGCGAGCAGGGCGAGTGCGGCTCCTGCAGCGTCCTGCTCGACGGCGAGCTGGTCTGCGCCTGTCTCGTGCAGGCGGGCCAGGCCGACGGGCTCGACGTGCGCACGGTCGAGGGCCTCGCTGGGGACGGCGCGACCGAGACCGACGTCGGCGACGTCCAGCAGGCGTTCCTCGACGCCGGCGCGGTGCAGTGCGGCTTCTGCACCCCCGGGCTGGTCGTCGCGGTCGACCACCTGCTCGCCCGCAACCCCGACCCCTCCGACGCCGAGCTGCGCGAGGAGCTCTCCGGCAACCTCTGCCGCTGCACGGGCTACGTGAAGATCATCGACGCCGTCCACCTCGCCGCCGCCCGCCGCCGCGCCACCGCCGGCGCCGGCGCCGCCGGAGGATCGGGCGGATGAGCACGACTCCGAGCACGCCCGCGACCACGCCCCTCGCGCCGCGCCAGCCGCTGGCGCCGGCGTCACCGATCCCGGGCGTGCGCGACGGGGTGGGCACCTACGCGCGGCGACCGGACGGCATTCCCAAGGTGAAGGGTGAGTTCGCGTACTCCTCCGACCTGTGGGCGGACGGGATGCTGTTCGGGGCGACGGCGCGCAGCCCCCACCCTCGCGCGCGGATCGTGCGCATCGACACGAGCGAGGCCGCGCGCCTCGACGGCGTGCGTGCGGTGCTCACCCACGTCGACGTGCCCGGGCGCGCCACCTACGGCATGGAGCACGCCGACCAGCCCGTGATGGCCGGCGACGTCGTGCGCTACCACGGCGAGCCCGTCGCGATCGTTGCCGCGGAAGATCCGGAGACGGCGCGCCGCGCCGCAGACCTCGTCGCCG
>JAOPYS010000184.1 GCA_025964465.1 Thermoleophilia bacterium | reverse complement strand
GGTACGCGAGCTGGGTTCAGAACGTCGTGAGACAGTTCGGTCCCTATCTGCTGTGGCCGTTGGAAAATTGACAGGAGCTGCCCCTAGTACGAGAGGACCGGGGTGGACAGACCTCTGGTGTACCAGTTGTTCCACCAGGAGCATCGCTGGATAGCTACGTCTGGACGGGATAACCGCTGAAAGCATCTAAGCGGGAAGCCCACCTGGAGATGAATTTTCCCTGAAGGATCGTGGGAGACCACCACGTTGATAGGCTGCAGGTGTAAAGGAAGCAATGACCTTAGCCGAGCAGTACTAATCATCCGTTCGAGCTTGTTTATGATGACCAATTTGTTGGTCGGAAAAAGTTGAAGAACCATTATGCGGTTTTGAGGGTTCGACCTCGAGGCTCCGGCCTCGGTCGCCCAGCGTGAGCTGGGTACCCTTGACAGTTTCCGGTGGTCGTAGCGCACGGGTCATACCTCTTCCCATTCCGAACAGAGAAGTCAAGCCGTGTAGCGCCGATGGTACTTGGTGGGCAACTGCCTGGGAGAGTAGGTCGCCGCCGGATCTACATTGAGTACGGCCCGTCGCACGTCATGTGCGGCGGGCCGTATGTCTTCTTCGGCCGCGTGCGGCGGGGGTGCGGGAGGGGCGCAGTCGGCAGACGCGCGACGCGCTTCGGCATCCTGCCTCGCGCTGCTTGTTGGCGGCATCCGTGCCGCCAAAGTCTGCCTCTCTGCGCCCCTCCCGCACCCCCGCTCCGTGGATCGCTGATTCCGTACGGCTCGTCGAGGGTGACGTGGGATGTCCACTCATGTGCATCCGGGCTTGCGAGTGGGATGCGGCGTGGGGGGTGGTTCACGCGCGCGCGTGGGGAACGGATTCGGTGGGTTTTTCGAGCGGGGTGAAACGGGTGGGCTCGTTGGTGCGATGAGTTGGTGACGGAGGGGATTCGGGGTCTGCTGCGGTGCGGGGACGCATCGTGTGGGCTGGACCCTCCGAACTACCACCACACTCTGGGGAGACACCGTGAACCGATCCATTGCAGCGCTCGTGGCGTGTGCCGGGCTGCTCGTGCTCGCGTCGCCGGCCATGGCAGATGATTCGACGACCACGTCCGGCGACACCACGGCTGCCAGCAGCACGTCCGCCGACACGTCGACCACGTCGACCACGCCCGTGACGCAGACGCCGGCGACGACCACGTCGACGCCCGCCACCGAGACACCGGCGACGACGACCACCACGACGCCCGAGACACCGGCGACGACGACGACCACCAACACGGTGCCGGCGACGACGACGACCACGGTCCCCACCACGACGGCGACCACCACGGTGCCGACGACGACCGAGACCACCATCCCGGACGTCGCGGCGCTCGACACCGACTGCGCCGTGGACTGCATCCCGAACACCGGTACCGACTGCCTGGGCACCGCCTGCGCGTCGGGTGCGGGCACCGTCGGGGGCCGCACCGCGGTGCTCGGCGCAGGCCGCTCCCTGCCCTTCACGGGAATCGGGGACGTGCTGGCACCGCTGCTGCTCGCCCTGGTCGCCGTGCTCGGCGGCGTGGTGGCCTGGCGTTGGGCCCAGCTGCGCGAGGCCGTCGCACAGGCGGCGACGCGGGCTCGGCCGATGCCGGCTCGGTCATCGCACAACTCGGGCTACGACGGTGCGATCCGCACGCTGGCGATCGAGGATCGCGCGCGACGGGTGTTCACACCGCGCGTCGCCTGACGCGGCGCCGAGAGACCTGATCGACCTCGCGGGTCGCAGCCACCACGGCTGCGGCCCGCGTCGTCGTTCCCTCGCTCAACCCGAATCGCGCAGCAGCTCGAGCTCGGCCTCGACCTGCGTGACCGCTTCGTCGATGTTCGCGTCGACGTCGGCCCCGACCGCGACCACGTCCCCGCCCGCACGCATCGCGCTGGGCAGGTCCACCAGCACCCCGCGCTCGACGTCGGACAGGAGCGCCACGGAGACTGCCGCGACGCCGCTGGCGCTGGGCTGCAGGTGCTCGCGGTCCGCGGTGGCCAGCTGTGCCAGCCCGCCGGGGTGGTCACCGCGCTCCCAGGTCTCGACCGCCGCCGCCACCCCACGCTTGAGCGACCGCAGCTGATCGGGCACGTCGGCGTCCGTGGTGGGCGCGGTGGGATCGATGCCCGCGGATTCCACGACCTGGTCGGCGACCGCGCCCAGCTCGCCGAGCACCTTGTCCGGGTTGCGGGGGGCCGCCGGCGGCGTCGGTCCCGGCAAGGACCTGCGCGACACCCGGTCCAGGGCGGCCCGCACGACGCCGCGCGCGTTCTCGGGCACCGCCTCCAGCTGGCGGGTGCTCGCATCGATGACGAGTCCGTACGCGCGTCGGTACTGGTCGGGCATCGTGATGCGGTCCGTGCCGCCGTCGAAGCCCGCCTCGTAGTCGACCGACGCCTCGGTCAGGGTCTCGTAGAGCAGGTCGGCGCGGAACCCGACGTCCTGCCTCGGCCCCGAGCCGACGACGAGCTCGTCGGAGCGGTCGACCAGCGCCGAGAGGTGACGAACCTCGCGCGTGTAGCCAACGGCGTTCGCCGGGGGGCGCTGCACCAGTCCCTCCAGCCCCGAGCGCAGGGCGGCAGCGAGGCGTGCATCGCGGGTCACCAGGCGGGGCTCGACGAAGGCGAGGTCCTCCTCGATGGCGGAGGACACGCCGGCCGCCGCGGCGGCCCGGTCCGACGCAGCGAGCGTTCGGCCGACGGCCAGCGCCGCGCGGATCCTGACGAAGGCCTTGGCACGCTCGAGCGAAGCAGTGCCGAATCGAGCCACGGGCTCGGCCGTCCCGCCCCGCCCGGGGGCGGTTGGTCCGTTGGGGTCGACGTAGGTGACCCGGCGCGGGGAGCCGCAGCCCGAGGCGACGAGGGCGACGACGCCCACCAGCAGACAGGTCCGGATGTGGGATCGCAGGCGCACGGCAGCGAGCCTATCCC
>JAOPYS010000168.1 GCA_025964465.1 Thermoleophilia bacterium | reverse complement strand
GTTGACGACAGAGGGCACATGGCACGCACAACGGATCAAGAACAGCTCCTCTGCAGCTTCTGTGGCAAGTCGCAGCGACAGGTCAAGAAGCTCATCGCCGGACCTGGCGTCTACATCTGCGACGAGTGCATCGAGCTCTGCAACGAGATCATCGACGAGGAGCTGACGGAGAAGACCTCCCTCGACCTCGATCACCTGCCCAAGCCGCAGGAGATCTACGAGACGCTGCAGGAGTACGTGATCGGCCAGGAGGTCGCCAAGCGCTCCCTCTCCGTCGCCGTGTACAACCACTACAAGCGCGTGCAGATGGGGCAGGCCGACGGCGAGGTGGAGCTCTCCAAGAGCAACATCATGCTGCTGGGCCCGACCGGCTGCGGCAAGACGCTGCTGGCGCAGACCCTCGCGCGCATCCTCAACGTGCCGTTCGCCATCGCCGACGCCACCGCCCTCACCGAGGCCGGCTACGTGGGCGAGGACGTCGAGAACATCCTCCTCAAGCTGATCCAGGCCGCCGACTTCGACGTGAAGAAGGCCGAGACCGGCATCATCTACATCGACGAGATCGACAAGATCGCGCGCAAGTCGGAGAACCCCTCCATCACGCGCGACGTCTCGGGCGAAGGCGTGCAGCAGGCGCTGCTCAAGATCATCGAGGGGACCACCGCCTCGGTGCCGCCGCAGGGTGGGCGCAAGCACCCGCACCAGGAATTCCTGACGATCGACACGTCCAACGTGCTGTTCCTGTGCGGCGGTGCGTTCGCCGGCCTGGACAAGATCATCGAGCGCCGCATCGGCAAGAAGACGCTCGGGTTCGGCGCGGAGTTCGACGACGACAAGGTCGACGTCAAGACGCTCGAGAACGTCTTCGCGGAAGTCATGCCGGAGGACCTCAACAAGTTCGGGCTCATCCCCGAGTTCGTCGGCCGCCTCCCCGTGATCAGCGCCGTGCACCCGCTCAAGGCGCCCGACCTGATCCGCGTGCTCACCGAGCCCAAGAACGCGCTCGTGAAGCAGTACAAGAAGTTCTTCGCCTACGACGACGTGGAGCTGGTCTTCACCGAGGACGCCCTCACGGCGGTGGCGGAGGCGGCGATCGCCCGGGAGACCGGCGCGCGCGGCCTGCGGTCCATCATCGAGAACGCGCTGCTCGACGTCATGTTCGAGCTGCCCGGTCGCGAGGACGTCACCAAGTGCGTCGTCACGCGTGACACGATCGAGCGCGGCGTGCCGCCGACGCTCGTCACCGAGGGCGGCCGCGAGATCGAGGAAGAGGACGCCGCCTCCGCCTAGCGCGGAGTGAGCGGCGAGGACGTCTCGAACGGGATGCCGCGTGCGTGGGCCAGTGCTACCGCGCGTGGCTCCATGTCGCGAACGACGTGCGCCTCCTCGGCCGAGCGCCAGCGTGGTCGCCGCGCGGACTGGGTTTCCAGCCGGATCGATTCGACGTCGTCGAGCGCAGCGTCCGGCAGTCGCGCTTCCACATAGTGGCTACCCATCGAACCGCTCGTGACGTGCCGGCGCAACGCGACGACAGCCTGGTCGTCGGGGAGCGCGAGGATGTCGTGGAAGCGCTGCCGCACCTCGTTCATCTGCGTGCGCGGCCACGGGCTGCCGAAGCCCACTTCGTCGCGCGCGAGGAAGAAGTCGCGCAACACGCGTTGGGTGGTGATGTCGACGAGGTCGTCGGCGGTGCCGGCGGGCCCGTCCGCGTACCAGCTGTCATTGGGCAGGAGCGTCGCGCGTGACAGCGCCGACGGGCGCAGGACGAACGCCATCTCGCCGTAGCGTCCCTGGCCGGTGTTGAGCAGGCGCACGCCTTCGGGACCATCCGGATGCAGGTCGTGCGAGAACTGGATGGCGCCGTAGATGGCGTGGCGGCGGCCGCCGGGTCGATCGAGGCTGGAGGCGAACGGCGCTCCGAGCTCGAGCTGCCGCACGCCCTGCTCGACGCTGCGGTTGACGACGATCCGTGGCGGGTCGAGCCCGGCGAGGGCCGCGGCCACGAGGCCGCGCGTGCGCTCGGCGGCGGGGGCGTCCAGCATCCCGAACGTCGGCCGGAATGCAGCCGCCGCCACACGTACGGCAGCCGGCCGCTCCGCGAGCGGCGCGATCCCCTCGAGGAGCCGTGCGGGAAGCACCTGACCGAGCGGGCGCAGCGCGGTCACGTCGGCGTCCGTTCCAGCTCGCGCGCGTAGAAGCGCTTGGCCAGGTGGAGGTACTCCCGGCCGAGCGTCTGGATGTAGGTCTCCTCGTTGACGTGCGTGCCCGCGGCGGTCTCGACCTCGATGCCGCGCACGCCGATCGGGCAGCCTCGGCGGGTCTGGATGAGCTTGGCGCCCGCCTGCGCCTGCTCGTCGGCGCGCGCCAGGCGCGTGGCGCGCAGGATCCGGTCGTACGGTTCCGCGAGGGCGAGTCGCCCTGACTGCGGCAGCTCCACCGAGACCGTCGGGACGAACCCGTCGAAGAACATCGGTCCCGCCGCTGCGAGCGGGGCCTTGCTGAGGCGCGTCAGCAGCTGGTCGCGCTCGATCGCCTCGAGCAGCTGCATGCCGTCGAGGCCGGGCACGCGGCGCTGCACGAGCAGCGCCGTCGCGCCCGTGAAGGTGCCGACCCCCTCGACCATCGAGCGCAGGGCGTCGCGCCGGAACGTCCACACGCCGAGGGTCGCGGCGTGCTGCTCGGTGAGGGCCGCGAGGTCCGGCGCCATGCGGTCGAGCACGACGGCGTCCATGACGCGGCCGGCCTCCACCAGCGCACGCGCCATCGGCTCGCCGTGCTCGCCGATGGGGGCCCACAGGTCCATGCCGCGGATCCAGCCCGCACCCGGCACCTGTTGGTGCGACTGCATGACCTGGGCGACCGGCTCGAAGTCGTCGGCATCCCCGGCGAGGCTCTCGCGCAGCTCGGCCCAGCGATGGGCCGGCGGTTCGCCGTAGGTGTGCACGGCCGGCGCGGTGCCCGCGCGGGGCAGCTCGTCCAGCGGCGTCTCGCGCATGTCGCGCAGCGCCTGGACGAGGTCGTGGGCCGGTGCGCCGAAGATGGCCCCGAGGGCGTGATGGGCCTCGGCACGCGCCGACCGCAACGCAGCGGGATCGGCCGCGGCCTCGCCGAACTCATGGACCGGAGGCGCGACGGCTCCCGTGCCGATGTCGGCGACCATCGCGGCGTAGGGGCACCGCGCCTCGGCAGCAAGGGCGGGCACTCGAGCTCCCTCGTCGAGGAGGGCGAGCTTGGCGATGGCGCCGAGCTGGCGCGCAGGATCGACCACGTCCACGTCCCACCGCCCCCGATCGTCGCCCTCGTCCCTCCCCGATCATCGGGGCAGGGGCGGAACGCGTTGCGTCAGAGGGAGGAGCCGACCGCGATGTCGTGGGCCGCGGCCACCGAGGTGAGCCGGTCGACGTCGGCCTGGGTGGGCGCCGCGCCTGCGTCGATGTTCTTGAAGGCATCC
>JAOPYS010000118.1 GCA_025964465.1 Thermoleophilia bacterium | reverse complement strand
GACCTGCGCGCGACGTTCGGCCGGTTCGCGCCGTGGCTGCTCCTGGTCGTCGCGCTCACCTTCCCGTTCATCGAGCAGTCGCTGGGGCTCGGGATGATGAACCCGATGCTGCGCATCCTCACGAGCGTGATGCTCGCGATGGGGCTCAACATCGTCGTCGGGTTCGCCGGCCTGCTCGACCTCGGCTACGTCGCGTTCTGGGCGATCGGCGCCTACTGCGTCGCGTGGCTCGCGTCGGGCCACTTCGCCCAGGTCAACGTCCACGTGCTCGACGGCCTGCCCGCCGCCATCCCCGGCATCCACCTGTCGATCTGGCTGATCTTCCCGATCGCCGCGGTCATCACGGCGGTGTTCGGCGTGCTGCTCGGGGCGCCGACCCTGCGCCTGCGCGGCGACTACCTCGCCATCGTCACCCTCGGGTTCGGCGAGATCATCCCCAACATCTTCCGCAACGGCGACGACATCGCCGGGCACAACTTCACCAACGGCACGGCCGGGGTCTCCGGGCTCGATGCGCCGTGGCTCGGTGGTGCCTCCGTCGACAACGCGATGGGGCTCGGGTGGGGCACGTGGGGTCCGCTCAACCTGTGGCCGTGGTACTACCTCGCGCTCGCGCTGTGCTGCGTCTGCTTCTACGTCTCCACGACGATGCAGTGGAGCAAGCTCGGGCGCGCGTGGATGGCGATCCGCGAGGACGAGACCGCAGCGTCGGCGATGGGCATCCACTGCGTCAACGCCAAGCTCTGGGCCTACGGGATCGGTGCCGCGCTCGGCGGCATGGCCGGCGTCTTCCACGGCGCACGCATCGGTTCGGTCTTCCCGAGCTCGTTCATGTTCTACATCTCGATCAGCGTGCTGTGCATGGTGATCATCGGGGGGATGGGCAACGTCTGGGGCGCCATCGTCGGCGCGTTCACGATCGAGGGCCTCAACTTCTGGCTGCTGCCGAGCCTCACCAAGTGGGGCCACGCGGTCGGGCTGAACGTCGACTTCTCGAGCTGGAACATGCTCATCTTCGGCGTGCTGCTGGTGGTGATGATGCTCTACCGCCCCGAGGGGTTCATCCCCTCGAAGTCGCGCAAGCTCGTGTTCGCCGACGAGGGTGCCACGGCGCCCGACACGCAGGTGCACGAGCCGCACCACTACCCGGCCGCGATGCACGGTGCGGACGGTGACCTGGCGCACGCCGAGGGCCTGGCACACCCCGTGCTCGCGGCCGAGGTGCACCACGCACCGACGCCGGAGCCAGCGCCCGCACCCGGCCCGGTCGCAGCTGCAGCCCCAGCGGCCGTGCTGCCTCCCGGACGCTTCCGGCGCTTCGAGCCCGGATCCAACCCCTTCGCCCGCGGGCCGGAAGGAGCGCCGGCATGAGGGCCGAACCCACGCGACATCCTCGCGATACCGAGCTGCTGAGCGCCCGCGCGCTGACCATGCGCTTCGGCGGACTGACAGCCGTCGATGCGGTCGACTTCTCCATCCCGGCCGGGCGCATCGTCTCGCTGATCGGGCCCAACGGCGCCGGCAAGACCACCTTCTTCAACATGCTCACGGGGCTGTACCACCCGACCGAGGGCCAGCTGACCTTCATGGGGACGGACACCTTCGGGCGCCCGCCGCACCAGATCGCGCAGCTGGGCATGAGCCGCACCTTCCAGAACATCCGCCTCTTCCGCGAGATGACGTGCGTCGACAACGTGCTCGTCGGCATGCACACGCAGCTGCGCGGCAACATGGCGTCGACGCTGCTGCGGCTGCCGCGCCAGCGGCGGGAGGAGCGCGAGGGCCTCCAGATCGCACGCGACCTGATGCGCTTCGTGGGCATCCACTCGCGCCACGGCGAGCTCGCCGGCAACCTCCCCTACGGTGACCAGCGCCGCCTCGAGATCGCACGCGCGCTCGCGTCGCGCCCGAGCGTGGTGCTGCTCGACGAGCCCGCCGCCGGCATGAACCCGCAGGAGACGTACGCGCTCGAGGGGCTCATGCACCGCATCCGCGACGAGCTGGGCTGCACGGTGCTGCTCATCGAGCACGAGATGAAGCTCGTCATGTCGGTCAGCGAGCGCGTGACCGTGCTCAACTTCGGCAGCAAGATCGCCGAGGGCACGCCCGACCAGGTCCGCAACGACCCGAAGGTCGTGGAGGCCTACCTCGGCTCCAGCGACGGCGCCGTGGTCGCGCCCTCCGACCGCGAAGCGGTGTGACCACCGGCGCATGCCCGCCGCGCCTGCGACCGTGGCGGCTGGACGACTCGGGCGCCGTGCTCGCCGCGTTCGCGCACGCGGACGTGGCCCGACAGGCCTGGTCGCCCGTGACGACCGAGGCGGAGGCGGCGGAGTGGTTGACGCGGCGCATCGAGGACGTCGAGCGTGACGCGTCGTTCGCGATCGACGTCGACGGGCGCGCCGTGGGCGGCGTCCGCCTCAGCAGCATCGATCGCTCCCAGCGGACCGCGTGGATCGGCTATTGGCTCGCTCCCAAGGCCCGCGGGCGCGGGCTCGCGAGCGCGTCCGTCGCCACGCTCGCCGAGTGGGCGTTCGGCGACCTCGGCCTCGAGCGCATCGACCTCGCGCACCGTGTGAACAACCCGGCCTCGGCCGCCGTCGCGCTCCGTGCGGGCTTCGTCGCCGAGGGCGTGCAGCGGGCCAAGCTCCGCCACGAAGGCATCCGCTACGACGTCGCCACGTACGGCCGCCTCGAATCGGACCCCGTGCCCGCTGACCTGTCGCGAATGGCGATCGAGCTCCCCGTCGATGCGCCGGGTGCGGATCGCCCGCGGGCGGGTACGTCGCCGGCATGACTCCGCCTCCGAACGATGGTGACCCGCCCATGCTCCGCCTGCAGGGCGTGGAGGCGTGGTACGGCTCCATCCAGGCGCTCAAGGGCATCACGCTCGAGGTGCACGAAGGGGAGATCGTGTCGCTGATCGGCTCCAACGGGGCCGGCAAGACGACGACGATGAAGACCATCCACGGGCTCATGCGCCCCAAGGCGGGCACCCTCGAATTCCTCGGTCGCGACGCGACGAAGATGAAGACGGAGGAGCTGGTCAAGCTCGGCATGGCACAGTCGCCGGAGGGGCGACGCGTCTTCCCGCGCATGACGGTGCTGGAGAACCTCGAGATGGGTGCGTTCCAGCGCGAGGACCAGTCGGAGGTGGGCTCCGACATCGAACGCATCTACGACATGTTCCCGCGCCTGCGCGAGCGCAAGGAGCAGAAGGCCGGGCTGATGTCAGGCGGCGAGCAGCAGATGCTCGCGATGGGGCGCGCGCTGATGGCGCGGCCGCGGCTGCTGCTGCTGGACGAGCCGAGCATGGGCCTCGCGCCGCTCGTCATCCAGCAGATCTTCGACATCATCGTCGACATCAACCGCACCGGCACGACGGTGCTGCTGGTGGAGCAGAACGCCAACGTGGCGCTGTCGATCTCGCACCGCGCCTACGTGCTCGAGACGGGCACGGTCGTGCTCGAGGGCACGGGCCAGGAGCTGCTGGCCAGCGACGAAGTGCGCAAGGCCTACCTCGGCGAGTAGCCATCCACCATGAGGTCGATATTGCCGCTGAGCGGCCACATCGACCTCATGGTGAGGAGGGGTCAGGCCTGGACGAAGGGTGCTTCGAGCTCCAGGTGCGCGACGTGGTCGAGCACCGCGGTGGCGTCGAGCACGGCCTGCACCTTGGCGGGCACGAGGTCGAGGCTCGCCGTCTCGACGCGATCGTCGTTGCGGTAGGTCCACGTGACCGTCGCAGGGTGCGCCGCCGTGCCGGCCGAGACCGTGACGCCGTCGATCCAGTCCGCACCCTGGAGGGCGTGGAACACGCCGGTCGCCGCGGCCGTCACCGACTCGTCGAGCGGCAGGTGCGCGGTGAAGGGGGGCAGCGGGCCGCGGTTGACGGTCGTGTGGTCGACGAACTCGAGGCGACCGCCCTCGCGGCTGAAGCCGCCGGACACCGTGTCGGTGGCGCCGGACAGGGAGGCGCCGGGCGACGTGG
>JAOPYS010000378.1 GCA_025964465.1 Thermoleophilia bacterium | reverse complement strand
GCGAACGCGTCGAGCCGCTCGGCGCCCACGAACAGGTCGCATTCCGCGACCTGGCCCTCGCGCTGCGCGCTGCCAGCTGGGACGTCGCCATGGGCGTCGTCGAGACCGGCCTCGAGCGCGACCTGATCCCGTCCTACGCGGCGCTCGGCACGATCAAGCGCCTCGCCAACCTGCCCGCCTTCATCGGCGGCCTGGCCATGGCGATCATGCGCCCCGCCCCGGGCCGGCACCGCGGGGTCAACCCGATCCTCGCCCGCCTGGCCCGCGACCACGTGATCGAGCGGGAGCGCTGCGGGTTCAGCGCGCGCGAGATCGTCCAGGAATTCCTGCTGCTGCGCCGCGTGATGTGGCGCTTCGTCCAGGAGCACCTCGACCCGTCGCTCGACGCGCGGACGGTGCTGAAGCTCGAGGACCTGCTGAACTCGATCCTCGACGAGGTCATCGCCGAGTGCACGGTGATCTACTTCGACCGCGCCACGCAGGAGCTGTCGGAGAAGAGCCGCCGCGACTCGCTGACCGGACTGCTCAACCACCAGGCCTTCAACACGCGCCTGGACGACGAGCTGGACCGCGCCCGGCGCTACGGCGGCGAGCTGCAGGTCATCTACTTCGACCTCGACGACTTCAAGAACATCAACGACGAGCAGGGTCACCACGAGGGCGACCGCGCGCTCGTGGGGCTGGCGGCGATCGTGCTGGACTCCATCCGCGACTCGGACTTCGCCGGGCGCATCGGTGGCGACGAGTTCGTCATCGGGCTGGTCGAGAGCGAGGACATCGCCGCGCACCTGCTGCTCGATCGCCTGCGGGCGCGACTCGCCCACGCGGTCGCCGAGGACATCGTCCCCGCCGGCACGCACATCAGCGCGGGGTGCGCGGGCTACCCGCTCGAGGCCGACACGGCGCAGGACCTGCTGGTCGTGGCCGACCGCCGCCTCTACGACGACAAGCGCGCCCGCAAGGCGGCGATCGCCAACGGCACCTTCCGCGAGCCCGACCCGCTGCCCCCGTCACCCGACCCGTCGGTCGAGCTGGACGAGGTCGAGGTGGTCGACCCCGCCGACGACGTGGACGAGCAGACCGCGTCGATCTCCTCCCCCGCCGCACGAGCCGTGGCGCGGGCCGCGACGATGGAGCCTGCGGGCGAGAGCGTGGTGGTGCCCGTTGGTGCCCCCGAGGCGATCGTGGTCGAGCCGGACCCGGACCCGGAGACGCGTCGCGTGGTCGACGCCGCGCGCCAGGCCATCGAGGACGCACGCCGCCGCGCGGAATCGTCGACAACGCAGTAACGGCCAGCGGTCGGCCGCCTCGCGTGCTTGTCGCGACGGAACTCCGATGGTTCACTGGGAGCACGGGCCCACTCGTTCGAATCGCACCAGCCGCTCGCTGCGGCACGCACCCGAACGAGGTCGTGATCCCGTTGTACGCCTACGCCAGCCATGCCTCCGCTCCACTCGACGCGCCGCTCGGCCCGGACGCCGTCGACGCCGTGCTGCGCCCGAGCACCACGAGCGCCGCCAACGTGACGAACGAGCGTGTCCGCGCCTTCGAGCGCGCCCTCGTCCGTGCCCGCCGAGAAGCCACCTCCAGCGACCCGATCCAGCCGCCGCGCTCCATGGCGCAGCTGATGCGGACGCTCGTGCAGGTCAACGAACTCGGTGAGCCGGCCCCCGGGTGGCTGGTCGCCACGGTGCGCGCGGCGGGCATCGACACGCTCGCCGACACGCTCGAGGCGCGCAACCGGCGGATGCAGCAGGAGCGGCACGCCGGCCGGGCAGAGGCGGCCAGCCACACCGGCTGACCCTCCTCGACGATCCTCGGGGACGCGACGCTCGGGGGCATGACCAGCCTCGCGATCTCCCCCACCCCGCCCGCCGCCGTCGCAGCAGCGCCTGCGCCCGCCGCACCCGTCGCGCCCGCCTCGGCGCCGAAGCAGTGGAGCGGCCCGCCGGCGATGGGGCTCAAGCAGGGCGTGGACTACACGGCGAGCATCGCCACGAGCGACGGCAAGCTCGGCGTGCAGCTGTTGCCGGGGCTCGCGCCGAACGCGGTCAACAATTTCGTCTTCCTGTCCAAGCAGGGGTTCTACGACCACGTGCCGATCCACCGGATGATCCCGGGGTTCATGATGCAGTCGGGCGACCCGACGGGCACGGGCACGGGCGGGCCGGGCTACGACATCGCCGACGACCCGATGCCGCCGAACATGACGTACGAGCGCGGCGTGCTGGCGATGGCCAACACGGGGCAGCCCAACAGTGGTGGCAGCCAGTTCTTCGTGATGCTCGGCAACACGCCGCTGCCGCCCACGTACTCGGTGTTCGGCTACGTCACCAGCGGTGACGACGTGCTGTCGAAGATCAATGCACGACCGGTCGTGGACAACGGCCAGGGCGAGCAGAGCAAGCCGGCGACGCCGATCTTCGTGGACGGAGTGACGATCACCGAGGCCCCCCTGCCCGCCACGGACGCGCCGCCGGCACCGCCCGCGCCGCCGACCCCGCCGGCCGCCGCGTGATTGCAGCCGCCAGCTTCCGACCGAACCTGCACCAGGTCGGGTTCGTGCTGGCCAACGCCGGGCGCCCGTGGGCGACGACGGAGGGGCTGCGCGTCTCCAAGGCGGCGATCGCCGAGACGAACGAGCTGTTCGGTGCGACCCCGCACGTGGACGACGCGGGCGATGCGTTCCGGCACGCGTACGCGGCGGGCACGCTGAAGCTGGCGTACATGGCCGGGCACGGCGCGAGCGCCGAGCTGGCCGACCGGCTCGTGACGAAGCTGGGCGAGGCGCACGAGCGCGACGGCACCGGCGGCACCGAGCTGTCGCACCTCATGGACGAGCACAACAACGTCGCCGGCCTCGCAGCCGTGGGCGATGCGCGTACGGGTAGCGGCGCGTGGATGCAGCCGGGCGACGTGCGCGGGAGCATCCTCGACGCGCTGCGCGGGGGTGCGCTCGTGAAGCTCAGCGGCGATGCGCTCGCGCCGACCGGCCCGGCTGACGTGCCGGCCGACCGCACCGGCTGACCGCCCCGGCGGCCTTGCCACATCGCGCGGGCGCTGGTTCACTGGACGTGCGTTCTCCCCGGTTCCGCTGCACCAGCCGCCACGACGCGGCACGCACTCCCCGAACCTGGCTGGTCTCCCCATGAACGCTGTCGCTGCCGTTGAATCCGTCGTCCCCATCGCCGCCGTGACGGGGCCCCGCCTCGTCGGCCTGCCGAGCGCGGGCGTGCCCGACTTCGCCTCGCACCTCGCGGCGGTGTCGGTCGACCGGGCCGAGCCGACCGACGGCGCCGCCCCTCTGCCGATCGCGCAGCTGATGGACATGCTGACCGTCCTGATGATGCTCGGCGCGCCCATCCCCGCCTGGATGATCGACGCGCTCAAGGCCGCCGGGTTCGGCGCCATGGCAGCGAACCTCACCGAGCGCAACGTCCGCCTCAAGCGCGCTGACGCTAGTTCCCACCCTCGTACGTAGCGAGGATGTAGCCCACGAAAAGCACTGCCACGCACACGCCGGCGGCGAGCGAGCACAGGAGCGACGCGCCGAGCGTCTGCGCGATTCGCTGCGGCGGGTCATCGCGTGCCTTCATCGCCAGCACGCTGGCGGCGACGACCGCCGCGCACACCGCGATCGACGCGACGGCCACCCCGGTGGCTCCCGTCCCGCTGGCCACGCAGTACGGGAACTGCTTCTCTCCCGTCCACGGGGTCTCCGTACAGGTCAGGCCGACGAACCACCCGAAGCCCGCGGCAACGAACGCGACCCACCAGCGGCCGCCACTGCACGAGTGGCGCGCCCATGTCACGGCGGGCACAGCACCGGCAGGACCGATCGACAGGAACACCACCGTCTCGAGGTCCTGCATGGTGCATGCCTGGCGCCGCTCCCGGGACAGGACGGTCAGCACGAGGGCGATCGAGCAGCCGAGCCAGATCAACCACACCCCCATGTCGGGATGCGAGCGGACGAGCTTCACCCGGGCCCGTCACCCAGGTTGTGGAGCCCGTGCGAGTCCACGAGCGCGGGCACGCGGTCGGGGAACTCGTCCCACGTGATGCCGCTGGTGGCGGCGTGGAACCCGGGCACGCCGACCTCGGCGTTGAGCTGGTTCCAGCTCATCGCGGGCAACACGCGCGGCTGCTCCTCCATCGTGATGCAGTCCTGCACGGGGCAGACGATCGAGCACAGGTCGCAGCCGATGCACTCGGCGTGGTCGACCTTGGCGATTCGCCCGATGTTGACGGTGCCGTCCACCCAGTCGATGCAGTCGACCTGGTTGTCGCGGCACACCTCGATGCACTTGCCGCACCCGATGCACGCCTCGGGTGAGATCTCGGCGCGCACCTGCCAGTTGAGGTCGAAGTCGCCGAAGTTGCCGATGCGCTGCACGGAACCGCCGACCAGCTCGCGCACGCTGCCGAGCCCCCGCGCGTCGAGGTAGTTGGAGAGCCCGGTCTCGAGCTCGCCGACGAGGCGGAAGCCGTGGTGCATGATCGCCGTGCACACCTGCACGGTGCTCGCGCCCATCAGCATGAACTCGGCGCAGTCCTGCCACGTGTGCGCGCCGCCGATGCCGGAGATCGGCATCCCCGCGAGCTCCGGGTTGGCAGCGATCGACGAGACCATGTGCAGCGCGATCGGCTTCACGGCCGGCCCGGCGTAACCGCCGTGCGAGCCCTTGCCGTCGACCGACGGGCGCGTCTCCCACGTGTCGAGGTCGATGCCCACGATCGAGTTGATGGTGTTGATGGCGGAGACGCCGTCGGCGCCGCCGGCCTTGGCGGCGAGCGCGGTGAGCTCGATGTTGGTGATGTTCGGGGTGAGCTTCACGAGCACGGGGATCGTGGCGACCTCCTTCACCCAGCCCGTGATCATCTCCACGTACTCCGGCACCTGCCCGACGGCGGCGCCCATGTTGCGCTCGCTCATCCCGTGCGGGCAGCCGAAGTTGAGCTCGAAGCCGTCGGCGCCGGTCTGCTCGGCGCGCTTGACCACCTCGTGCCACGCCTCGCGCACGCTCTCCACCATGAGGGAGATGACGACGGCGCGGTCGGGGAACTCCTCCTTCGCCTTCGCGATCTCGGCGAAGTTGACCTCGGCAGGTCGGTCGGAGATCAGCTCGATGTTGTTGAGCCCGACGAGCTTGCGGCCGTACACGTCGAGGCCGCCGTATCGCATCGCCGTGTCGATGACGGGGCCGCCGACGGTCTTCCAGACAACGCCGCCCCAGCCGGCCTCGAACGCGAGGCGCACCTGGCGCAGGGAGTTGCCGGGCGGGCCCGACGCGATCCAGAACGGGTTGGGCGAGTGGATGCCCGCGGTGTCGGTCGACAGGTCAGCCACGAGGGTGATCCTCCAGGTAGGCGCCGATGGCGCGTGCCGCGTCGCGACCCTGCGCGACGGCGTCGACCACGCTCAGTTCCTTGCCCGAGAGCACCGCGTCGCCGCCGGCGAAGATCGCGGGGTCCGTGGTGTGGAAGGCGCCCGTCATCTTGGGGCGGTCCCACTCGGTCTCGAGGCCGAAGTGCTCGAACAGCTGCGGCTCGCGGCGCTGGCCCGTGGCGAGCAGCACGTGGTCGCAGGCGATGGTCACCAGCTCGTCGGAGACCTCGGGGACGGGGCGGCCGTCGGGGCCGGGCGCGCCGAGGCGCACGACCGCGCACTCGAGCCCGCTGACATGGCCGTCCTCGCCGGTGAGCACGCGCAGCGGCTGGGTGAGCCAGCGGAAGCGAACGCCGTCCCCCAGGCAGTGCTCGTACTCGTTCGGGTAGCCGGTCATCTCGAGCTGCGTGCGGCGGTACACGCACGTCACCGTGTCGGCGCCGAGGCGCGCGGCGATGGTGGCGGCGTCCATCGCGGTGTTGCCCGCGCCCACGATCACCACGTCGCGCCCGACGGGCACGTTGGAGGGCCGTTCCACGCGGATGCGCTCGATGAACTCGAGGGCGTCCTCCACCCCGGGTGCGTCGTCGCCGGCGAGGCCGATCGACGAGACGCGCTGGCCGGAGCCGTTGGCCAGGAAGACGGCATCGAAGTCGCGACGCAGGTCGTCGGCGGTGACGTCGCGGCCGATCTCCACTCCCGTGCGCGCGACGGCCCCGAGTGCGAGCACCTGGTCGGCCTCCCACAGGGCGACCTCGCTCGGCTCGCGCAGCGGGATGATGCCGTACATCGTCAGCCCGCCGAGGGTGGGCTGACGGTCGAAGATGGTGACGTCGTGGCCGGCGACGCGCAGCTCGGCCGCGGCGGCCAGGCCGGCGGGGCCGCCGCCGACCACAGCAACGGAGCGCCCGGTCGCGACGCCGGCGACGATGCCCGCGCGCGCGAAGCCGTCGGCGTCGCCGTAGACCTCGTCGGTGGCGTGCCGCTGCAGGCGGCCGATCATGATCGGGCCCTCGCCGGGCGCGAGCACGCACGCCTCCTCGCACAGCTCCTCCACGGCGCACACGCGTGCGCACGAGGCACCGAGCACGTTCTCCTCGAGGATGCGCTGCGCCGACCCGAGCCGGTCATCGGTCTGGATGAGCTTGATGAACCCCGGGATGTCGATGCTCGTCGGACACGCCACCATGCAGGGCGCGTCGAAGCAGTACAGGCAGCGGCTCGCCTCGGCGAACGCGTCCTGCTTCGTCAGGGGGCGCAGGCGCTCGGCGAGGTCGCCCTCGACCTGCTCGGCAGGGCGTCGTCCGGTCTCGAGTGACATGCCGAACTCCTAGTTGGTCGGGAAGCCGAGGTTGACACCGCGGTGGCTCGGGTCGGGCCAGCGACCGGTGATCGCCTTGGCGCGCGTGAAGAAGCGCACCCCCTCCATCCCGTGCATGTGCGTGTCCCCGAAGAGCGAGGCCTTCCAGCCACCGAAGGAGAAGTACGCCATCGGCACCGGCACCGGCACGTTGATGCCGATCATGCCGACCTCGACCTCGTGCTGGAAGCGGCGCGCCGCCCCTCCGTCGTTGGTGAAGATCGCCACGCCGTTGGCGTACTCGGACGCATTCACCATCTCGAGCGCGTCGGCGTAGGAATCCACGCGCACGATGTCGAGCACGGGGCCGAAGATCTCCTCGCGGTAGATCGACATGTCGGTGGTGACGTTGTCGAACAGCGTGGGCCCGACCCAGAAGCCGTCGTCGTGTCCGTCGACGCGGAGCGTGCGGCCATCCACGACCAGGTCGGCGCCCGCGGCCTCGCCCTGCGCCACGTAGTCGGCGACGCGGTCGCGCGCCTCCGCCGTGACGAGCGGGCCCATCTCGCTCGAGGCCTGGTTGCCCGGCCCCGTCGTGAGCTTCGCCATCCGCTCCTCGAGCTTGGGCCGCAGCCGGTCGGCCGCGTCGCCCACGGCCACGAGCACGCTCACGGCCATGCAGCGCTGGCCGGCAGAGCCGAAGGCCGCGCCGATCGCGGCATCGGCGGCGAGGTCCATGTCCGCGTCGGGCAGCACGACCATGTGGTTCTTGGCGCCGCCCAGCGCCTGCACGCGCTTGCCCTGCTTCGTCGCGGTCTCGTAGACGTGGCGCGCGACGGGCGTGGAACTGACGCTGGAGATCGCCGCGACGTCGGGGTGCTCGATGAGGCGGTTCACCGCGACGGCGTCGCCGTGCAGCACGTTGAACACGCCCGGCGGCAGGCCTGCGTCCTTGAGCATGCATGCGATCAGGTTCGCCGCGGACGGGTCCTTCTCGCTCGGCTTCAGGACGAACGTGTTGCCGGCCGCGATGGCGATCGGGAACATCCACATGGGGACCATCGCCGGGAAGTTGAACGGCGTGATGCCGGCCACGACGCCGAGCGGCTGGCGGATGGACCAGATGTCGATGCCGCCCGAGACCTGCTCGGCGTGCTCGCCCTTGATCAGGTGCGGCATGCCGCACGCGAACTCCACGACTTCCAGGCCGCGGGTCACCTCGCCCATCGCGTCCTCGTGCACCTTGCCGTGCTCGCGCGTGACGACCTCGGCCAGCTCGGCCTTGCGGGCGTTGAGCTGCTCGCGGAAGGCGAACATCACCTGTGCGCGCTTGGTCATCGACGTCTCGCGCCACCCGGGCAGCGCGGCCTTGGCGGCGGCGACGACGCGATCGACGTCGGCGACCGTCGCCATCGGCACGCGCGTCACGACCTCACCCGTCGCGGGGTTGTGCACGTCGAGCAGGCGCTCGGCCGGTGTCTCGTCGCGAGCGCCGTCGACCCAGTGGGTGAGCGCGGTGACGGAAGGAGCGGAGGTGGTGGTCATCAGGCGTGCGCTTCCTGCTTGTGGTCACTGGTCGTCGCGCCCGCCGGGCGACAGAACTGGTCGCGAACCTCGCGGAGCGCGCCGAGCAGCAGCTCGAGCCCTTCGTCCGCCTCGGCCATCGTGAGCGTCATCGGCGGCGCCATGCGCAGCACGTTGCCGTTGAGCCCGCCCTTGCCGATGAGCAGCCCGGCGCGC
The DNA here is from genome assembly GCA_025964465.1 of Thermoleophilia bacterium. GTDB lineage: Bacteria > Actinomycetota > Thermoleophilia > Gaiellales > SKUG01 > JAGQUL01. The sequence continues at coordinate 5,033 of JAOPYS010000378.1, read as the reverse complement.
TTGGTGGCCTCCATCACGAGACTCGCGGCCTCGGGGGCCGGCGTGTCGGTGCCGGGGAGCACCAGCTCGAGCGCGAACATGAGGCCCTTGCCGCGCAGCTCGCCGACCATCGGCAGCTCGCCCGCGTCGACCGCCGCGCGCAGCCCGTCGATGATGTGCCCGCCGACGCGTGCGCAGTTGCCCTGCAGGTCGTGGTCGAGCATGTACTTGAGGTTGGCCACCGACGCGGCCATCGTGACGGGGCTGCCACCGAACGTGGAGATCGAGCCCGCGCTGACGCAGTCCATGAGCTCGGCGCTCGCAACCACGCCCCCGACTGACATGCCGTTGCCGATGCCCTTGGCGAACGTCATCAGGTCCGGCACGAGGTCGTGCGCCTGGAAGCCCCAGAAGTGCTCGCCGGTGCGACCCCCGCCGGTCTGCACCTCGTCGGCGATCATGAGGATGCCCTCGCGGTCGAGCACCTCCTTGAACGCGCCGAACAGCCCATCCGGCGGGGTGGCGAACCCGCCCACCCCCTGGATCGGCTCGAAGATCATCGCGGCGACGTCACCGCTGGAGCTGGTGGCCAGCACGCTCTCGAGGTCGTGCACGCAGTGCGCGATGTACTCCTCCGGCGACGCGTCCGGCCACGGGCTGCGGTACTGGTAGCCGCCGTGCACCCAGCTGACGTTGAGCGGCGACAGCGACGAGGCGCGCCAGCCGCGGTTGCCGGTGAGCGCGATCGCCGCGAACGAGCGACCGTGGTAGCTGTTGCGCAGCGCGAGCACCTGGCTCGAGCGGCGCGCCGTGGTGGCCAGCAGCAGGGCGGCCTCGTTGGCCTCGGTGCCGCTGGCGGTGAAGAAGACCTTGGCGTCCGGGATGCCGCTCAGGCGCGCGATCTCCTCCGCCAGCTCCACCTGCTGCTCGATCAGGTAGAGCGTCGAGGTGTGCAGCATGCGTGCGGACTGCTCCTGCACGGCCTGCACCACCTCGGGCAGCGCGTGCGCGGTGCTGGTGGTGAGGATGCCGCCGAACCAGTCGAGGTAGCGGGTGCCGGCGCCGTCCCACACGTGGCGACCCTCGCCGCGCACGAGCTGGATCGGCTCGTCGTAGTAGAGCGCCATCCAGCTGGGCAGCACCTTGCGGTGTCGCTCGTGCAACGATCGATCGGACATGCCGTGCCTCCCGGGTCCCGCGCACTCCTCCCGGTCCCCACCGGACGTGCGACCGTCCGATACTACAGCGGGCGAGGCTGGATGCCGGCGGTGGGCCAGCCGGGCGTGTCGGGGTCGAGGCCGAGCAGGCGCTGCGCGGCCTGCGCGAGGCCGCTGCGCATGTAGTCGCCGTAGCGGTCGGGCGTGTCCGAATCCGTCATCACCGCGTTGAACTCGTCGCGCGTGAGGTCCCGCGTGGGCTGGCTCGCGGTGCGCGGGTTGTAGAGGCGGATGGTCTGTTCCCCGTCGCGGGTGCCGGTGCCGAGCACGACGTAGTAGTGGTTGCCGCTGATGCCGGCGCCCTCGAGCACCTGGCGCTGGCCGAGGCTCATGGCGATGCGCGGCAGCCCGGGGCGCGGGATGGAGCGGAAGGGCGCGGTGCCGACGGCGGTCGGCAGCCCGAGCTGCACGCCGCGCAGGGCGTCGTCGAAGGGGGTGTTGGCCGAGCCAGGCGACCACGTCACGCGCTGCGCGATCGTGCCGAGGGAGAGCTGGAAGGCGTCGTGCGCCTGCCCGCCGACGAGCCCGGCGTACCCGCGTGGGTCGCGCGCGGCGGCGGCCTTCTCGAGCACGGCGGTCCACAGGCCGCGCCCGCTGGCGGCGGTCCAGACGTGGGCGGCGAAGGCCGGCACGCCGTCGTGGAACGCCAGGCGCTTGGAGACGGCGACGGAGTCCTGGGCGAAGTGCACGACGTAGTAGTCGGGCGTCTCCTCGAACATCGCGCGCAGCGCGGTCGGGTCGGTGTACGCCAGCGCGCCGGCGTGCGCGACGAACCAGCAGTCGCCCAGGTCGCCCTGCGTGATGTCGCCGATGTCCGGCACGCCCGAACTGCCGAACAGCGTCGCCCCGGCGGGGACGGTCCACTGCGCGTCGGGCCGGGACCGCGGCAGCGCGGGATCGGCGAGCACGCGCGCTGCGCGCCCGCTCGGCGTGGTGATGGTCGCACCGTTCGAGGCGCGACCGACCGCCGTCGGCCCAGCCTCGTACACAAGCCCCGCTACACGCATCGCCCCCGCCCTCCCGCGCGAACCCCCGTTCGGCGGATCCTGACGGAATGCGCGGATGGACGCTAGGTGACGGGCGTCACGCGCCGGTGCCGAAGGTGTCGCGGGCGGCGGCCGCGGCGCGCGCCTCGGCGGTCTCCGGTGGCTTGAAGGCAGGTGAGAGCAGCGCCTCGCGCCCGATGCCCGTGCGCATGTAGTCGCCGTAGCCGAGTGGCGAGTCGGTGTCGGTGACGACCGCGTTGAACTCGTCGGCCAGCAGGCCTTCCTTCGGCTGCGTGCCGTTCACGGGGTTGCGCAGGACGACGGTGTCGAGGCCCTTGCGCATGCCGTAGGAGCGCGGTTCGATGCGGTCGACGGCGTAGTAGTGGTTGCCGACCAGGCCGGTCGCCTTGAGGATGTTCTCCTGCCCCACGCTCATGCGGATCACGGGCAGCCCGGGGCGCGCGACCGATTCATAGGGCTGGATGCCGACGCTCACCGGCAGGCCCTGCGCGAGCGCGGCGCGCACGTCGTCGATCGGCGTCGAGCCGCTGGGCCGCGGCAGCGACGTCGTGCCGCCGAGGATGTCGTACACGTAGCGAGCCTGGCCGCCGACGAGCGACTGGTACCCCTCGGGCTCGCGCGCGGCGAGCGCCTTCTCGAGCACGCCCGACCAGATCCCCTGCGTGCTGCCGGGACGCCAGCCCTGCGAGGCGAAGGCGGGGTGCCCGTCGAGGAAGGGCAGGTCCTTCGTGACCGCCACCGAGTCGCCCGGCAGGTGCACGACGTAGTGCTGCGCCGTCTCCTCGAACAGGCCGCCGAGCTGGCGCGCGTTCGCCTCGCGCATGGTCATCGAGCCAAACGCGGCGATGGCGTAGCAGTCGCCCATCGCACCCTTGTCCGCCTCGGCGGTGACGGGCAGGCCGGTGGGGCCGAACAGCTTCGCCCCGACGGGCGTGGTCCACACCGCCTCCGGGTGGATGTCGGGCAGGCGCGGGTTCTCGAGCACGCGCGCGATGCCACGCGACGTCGTGATCGTCCCCGACGTCGGGCCCGCGTGTTCGATCGCCAGCGCCGCGCCCGAGCGCAGTTCGGAAATGGTGAGTGCCATGCGTGCGTCCCTGTCCCAGTCCACGGGCGACGCGCTGTCCAGGCGCATCGCTCCGTCCCGTACCTCGGGGGACGGCGTCGAGGCGTTGCAGTAGCCTGCGGCGATGCGTCGCGCCGACACTCCCCCCCTGCTCGTGGTCGCGTGGATCGCAGCGCTCGGCGTCGCGGGCGTGGACCTGTTCGCCAAGCTCGGCAACGCGGGATGGCAGACGGACGAGCCGGTCTACCGCAACGCGGCTGCGGCGATGTTCCGGTACGGCAACTTCAGCCACAACCTCGAGCACCCCCTCGTGGGCAAGTACCTGATCGGCCTGTCGCGGGCCGCGTTCGGCGACTCGGCGTGGGCGACTCGGCTGCCGTCCGCGGTGGCAACCCTGCTGGCCGGGCTGGTGCTGGCGGCGCTTGCCGTGCGGATCCTGCGCCCGCGGGCGTCCGCGGTGGCGGCGCGGTGGGCGGGGCTGGCGACGTTCGCCACGTGGACCCTCCTCCCCCACCCCGATCCTGCGTTCGACGTGGCGCGGCTCGCGTACCTGGACGCGCCGCTCGCGCTGTTCGTGTCGTGTGCGATGTACGCGGCGTGGCGCTGGCAGGAGGCATGGTCATGGCGTTGGGCCGCGGCGACGGGTGTGGCGGCTGGGCTGGCCGTCGGGACGAAGGTGCCGGCGCTGTTCCTGGCCGCAGCGCTGCTCGTGCTGGTGGTCGCACGCGGGGATGCACCACGGCGACGTCGTGCGCTGCAGTACGTCGCCATCGCGGCGATCGCCGCCATCACCCTGCTGGTCACGTGGGCGCCGCTCGGCAGCGACCTGCCGCACGCGCTGCACTTCCTCGTGGCGATGCAGCGCCGTGACGTGCACCAGACGATCGAGGTCGCCGGCCACACCTACCGCGACGGCGCGCCCGTCTGGACGCAGGCGTGGTGGCAGTGGGACGCCTGGCCCGCGTTCGCGGTCGCGCAGCTGGTCGCCCTGCTCGCGGCCGCGTGGGTGCTTCCCCGTCGTGCGGCGGCGTTCGTCGCCGCGTGCATCCTGCTGCCGGCCGTCGCCTACGCGGTCGGCGGCGGCCGGATCCTGCCGCACTGGCAGGCAACCTGGCAGCCCGCGATGTCGCTGCTGCTCGCCCTCGTCGCGACCTCGCTCATCGCCACCGTCGCCCGCCACCGCCACCGCCACCTCGCGAAGATCGTCGGCACGGCGATGCTGGCCGTCGTCGCCGGCTACGCCGCCGACCGCACCCACGACGTGGTCACGAGCCACCGCACCGACGAGCGCCGGGTTGCCGACCTGCTGGCGCGGGTGGACGAGCCGGGCGCCGTGGTCGTGGTCGACGGGCGGGTCGCCCGCACGGTCGAGCGTGACCTCACCTTGGCGACGACCTCCCCGTCGAGCGACACCTACCACTCGGCAGCGTCGTCCCAGCACGGGTGGATCACGCACGATGGTGGCCGACCGACGAAGCCCCGCCCGACCACACGGGCCGACGTCGCCGCCATCGTGGCGCGACAGGGTGATGCCCTGCCGGGCGAGCCACGACGGGTCGGCCGGTACGCCGTCGGCCTGCTCGACAAACCTAGGTAGTCCATCCCATCCGGGTCCGCAGGACCCGTCGTACCTTGATGGAGCAGGGAGCGAGCGAGACGCTCCCCGCCACCGAGCCTGGCGACTTCGTCCCTCGCCAGACCAAGCTCACGTCCCATATCTCGCCCGACCTCGGAAGCCTCGTCCCGGCTGTCCAACCGAGATCA
>JAOPYS010000072.1 GCA_025964465.1 Thermoleophilia bacterium | reverse complement strand
AGGATCAGCCCCAGGTAGGCGGCGTTGGTGATCGCCGGGGCCGACTCGCTCGTCGGGATCAGGCTCGCCACCGCGAACCCGAGCGACACGAAGGTCGCCGTGCCGACGAGGATGAACACGACGAGCGGCAGCGGCTCGACCGGTGCGGGCGCCCCGAACAGCAGGATGCCGGCGACCAGCACGATGAGCGCCTCGAGCGTCACGACCAGCATCGTCGACAGCACCTTGCCGGTGATGAGGATGGAGGGCGGCAGCGGAGTCGCCATCACGCGCTTGAGCACGCCCTGGTCGCGGTGCATCGCCAGCTGGATGGCGAGCCCCTGGAACCCCGTCGACAGGATGCCGAGCGCCGCGATGAGCGGCACGTTGTCGACCGGGTCGTCGCTGATCGCCAGCACCAGCAGCAGCGCGAGCGGCAGGATGAACGTGAAGAACATGCCGCTGCGGTTGCGCCAGAAGATGCGCTGCTCGACGGTGACCTGCGTGCGCAGCATCTCCCCGCGGTTCATGCGACCACCCCGGCGGGCTCGGGCGTCGCATCGGCCGGGTCGGACTGCTCGCCCGTGAGCGCGAGGTAGGACTCCTCGAGGCTCGGCGCACGCACGTCGAGGTCCTCGAGCCGCAGGCCGCGCTCCACCGCCCACGTGCACAGCTGCCCGAGCGCCTCGGCCGGCGCGTCGACCCGCAGCTCGAACCGGCCCGGCGCCACGAGCCCGGCGCGGATCGCATCGGGCACGTCGGCCGGGGTGACCTCCGGCGGCAGCGATGCGCGGATCATCGTCCCGAGCTGCAGGTCGCGGGCGAGCTGCTCGGGAGCCCCCGAGCCCACGACGCGGCCGGCGCCGAGGACGACCACGCGGTCGGCGAGGCGCGAGGCCTCCTCCATGTAGTGCGTCGTCAGCACCACGGACGTGCCCAGCCGCGTCAGCTCGAGGATGACGTCCCACGCCCGCCGGCGCGCAGCGGGGTCGAAGCCGGTGGTCGGCTCGTCCAGGAAGATCACCTCGGGGCGCCCGACCAGCGCGACGCCCACGTCGAGGCGGCGCTGCTGCCCACCCGACAGCTTGCGCACGCGCTGGTCCGCGCACTCGGTGAGGCCGGCCAGCTCGACGACCTCGTCGACCTCGCGCGGGTCGTCGTACCACGCGCGATGCATGGCGATGGTCTCGCGCGCGGTGAGGTAGCGGTAGTGGCCCGTGTGCTGCAGCACCACGCCGACGCGGCGACGCAGCTCGCGCAGGTCGTCACGCTTGCCCGGGTCCAGCCCCAGGAGGCTGACGGTGCCTGACGTGCGCGAGCGGAAGCCCGTGAGGATCTCGACCGTCGTGGTCTTGCCCGCGCCGTTGGGGCCGAGCAGGCCGAGCACCTCGCCACGGTGCAGCTGCAGCGACACGCCCTGCACGGCGGGCACGTCTGCGCCCGGATAGCGCTTCACGAGGTCGCGCACGTCGAGCACGACGTCGCTGGTGGGAGGGTCCTGCGTCACCGCACGAGCGTATCAGCGGCGGCGGCTCACCTGCCGACGGAGCGGCTCAGGCGGGGAGCTTCAGCTCCTGGCCCGGACGGATCAGGTTCGGGTCCCCGCCGATGACGTCCTTGTTCGCCTCGTACAGCGCCTTCCAGTCCACGCCCGCCGCCTTGGCGAGCTTGGTCAGGTTGTCGCCGGCCTTGACCGTCACGGTCTTCGGCTTGGGCTTGTCGGCAGGCTTCGCCTTCGGGGCGGGTGCCGGCGCGGGCGCCGGAGCCGCCGCGGGCTGCGCTGCGGGCAGTGCCGCCGGTGCGACGGGCAACCCCGTGGCGAGTGCGGCCGCCTGCGGAGAGGCGTAGTGGCCGTAGAGCACCTGGTCGTTGGCGATCGGCAGCGCCGCCGCGGCCGACGGATAGACGGTGTTGGGCGCGGCCCACGAGCCGCCGACGGCGCTGTAGCCGCCGTAGCCGGGGTACGTCAGCGTGGGTGCCTGCGGCGTGACAGCCGAGTAGGTGGGCTGGGCCGGCAGCGACGCGCCGGCCGGGTACGAGTTGTTGTACGCAGCGGTGCCGTACGGGTTCGGATCGACGGTGGAGAACTGCGGGCCGAAGCCGCCTCCACCGATGTATCCGGTCCCCAGAAGTGCTGGATCTACGTCCACGTCCCTGTCCCCCTCCATGCGCCGACTTCGCGCGGGCGGTCCGATCTGTCGCAGGATCCTCGTCGTGGATCGCGCCAGGTCCCGTTCGGACCGCTCGAGACCAAGGTACGACGCGCGTACTGGGGGCGCAAGGGGGAGTGGAGGCGCGACCGGGCGCCGCCGCCGGTGTGGGATCAGCCCGCGGGGCTGGCAGCAGCGGTGGCCGCCGCCGCACGCGCGCGGGCCCGGGCCTCCGACGGCCCGGACGTCCAACGCGACAGGAAGGAGCCGAGCGACAGGTACAGGGCGTCGTCGGTGGCGATGCCCGTGACGTAGCGACCGTCGTTGGCGGACCAGACCTGGCGTCCGTTGGCGACGGAGTACCCCGCGCTGCGGCGCGCCCGGTTGCTGGAGACGTAGACGACGTCGCCGATCACCGTGGGGCTGCCGCTGATGGCACCGCCGATGTTCTTCTTCCAGACCTGGCGGCCATTGCGCACGTCGAACGCGTAGACGTCGCCGCCGTAGTTGCCGATGAACATCCGCCCGCCGCTCACCGCGGGGGTCGAGTACACGTAGCCGGGGATCGACGCGTGCCACTTCTCCGCACCCGTCCGCGCGTCGAGCGCGTGCACGTTGCCGGCGATCGACACGAAGAACGCCCGGCCACCGACCACGGGGACGGACGAGTAGATGCGGTCGCCGCCCAGCGGGCCACCGAACGTCTTGCGCCACGCGACCGCACCCGTGCGGGCGTTGAGCGCGAACACCTCACCCGCGTAGTTGGCGACGTAGACCAGGCCACCGACCACCGAGGGGCTGTCCTTGACCTCGCCACCCGTGAGGAACGCCCAGCGCACCTTGCCCGTCGCCTCGTCCAGGGCGTAGACCCGACGATCCTTCGACGACGCGTACACGAGCCCACCGACCACCACGGGCGAGGCCTCGACTGGCCCGCCGGCATCGAGCTTCCACAACCGTCGACCCGTCGCGCGGTCGAGCGCCTGCACGGTGCCGGGCGTGTAGCTGCCGATGAACACGCGCTGGCCGCTCACCGCCGGCGTCGAATCGTACTGCTGCGCCGTCTGCTGCTTCCAGAGCAGACGCTTGGTGGTCGCGTTGACCGCCCAGGTCTGGCCGCGCTGGTTGTTGACGTAGATCACGCCGTCGCAGAACGCGGGCGGGAACTCCATGAGGCCGATGCGCACCTGCCACGTCCGCGTCTTGGGGATGCCGTGGCGCAGGCTCGAGCCGTCGGACGTGCGCCCGGCCGTGCGGCCGTACACGGGCCAGCACGGCCCCTCCACGTACGGCTTCGGCGGCGCGGGCTTGACCGGCGTCGGGTCGTCCGCCTTCGTCGGCTGGGTCACCCCGTCCAGCTGCTTGTCCAGGTGGCTGTCCTTCGGCGCGTTGCGGTGCGCGATGAGCGCGACGGCCCCACCGGCGAGCAGCGACAGGATCACGACCACGGCCGCGATCGAGACGATGATGCGGCGGCGGCGACGTGGGTCGGGGTGGCGGTCGGACATCTGCGGGGGATGATGCCAGATCGGGCGGATCCGCCGAAGGCCCGCGCGAGCGCCTAGGGAGTGCGCAGGGCGCGACGGCCCCACGCGAACTCGTCCTTCCACCAGCCGTCGAGCGAATCGATGGCGACGCCACCGTTGCCGCCGCTGGAGTGGATGAACCAGCCGTTGCCCATGTAGACGCCTGCGTGGTAGTTCTCCGTCGGGGTGCTGCGCGGTCCGTTCTCGCCGAAGGAGATCGCGTCGGCGGGCTGCAGCCCCGCGCTCGTGATGCGCTGCGCGCCCGGGATGGCGCTCTGGGTGTAGGTCGTGCGCTCGTTGATCGTCGCGATCTGTGCCGCCGGCACGCCGGAGCCGTTGACG
>JAOPYS010000055.1 GCA_025964465.1 Thermoleophilia bacterium | reverse complement strand
TGCGGGCGACGGGGGGAGTAGCGTGGAGCCATGGCCTCCTCCACGAACGACCTGCCCGACCGAGCAGGCGAGGGCGACGCGATCGCGCTGCGCGTGGTGCTGGTGGACGACCACGTGATCGTCCGCGCCGCGCTGGCGCGCCTGCTCGACGCCCACGGCATCGACCTGGTCGGTCAGGCCGGCACCGTCAAGGACGCGCTCGAGGTCGTGGAGGTCACCCGGCCCGACGTCGTCGTGCTCGACATCGACCTCGGCTCCGACAACTCGCTCGAGGCCATCCCGCAGATGCTCTCGCACGCGCACCAGCCGCGCGTGCTGATCCTGAGCATGCACGACGACCCCGCCACGGTGCAGGCGTCGTTCGCGGCCGGGGCGGAGGGCTACCTGCTCAAGGAGGCCGCCGAGAGCGACCTCGTCGACGCGATCGCGGCGCTCGCCCGTGGCGAGCGGTACGTGCACCCGGCCCTGGGCGCCCGCCTCGCGCGCGCCGCACTCGACGGCCCGACCGACACGCTGACCGACCGCGAGCGCGAGATCGTGCGCCTGCTGGCGTTCGGGCACACCAACCAGGAGATCGCCAAGCAGCTGTTCCTGAGCGTGCGCACGGTCGAGACCCACCGCGCGCACTCCATGGCGAAGCTGCGACTGACCTCGCGCGTGGAGCTCGTGCGCTGGGCGCTCGACGCCCAGCTGCTGACCTGAACCTGCCGATACGGGCGGCGGCGTCCGCGCTCCGGCGGCTGGTTCGACGGGGATGGGGTACGGTGACCCCGGAGCACCGCGCACCCAGCCGGCTCGCCTCGAGCCGTGGAGCCGCAATGCCCGATGACGACGAATCCAGCAGGGAGCTCGAGGCCGCCACGGACGCCGCGCGGCTCGCGGAGGAGGTCGCGAACGTCCGCGTCGCGAGCGCCGACGCGCAGATCGACGACGCGCGAGCCCGCATCGTCGACGCCGACGCCCAGACACAGCACGCCCGCACGGGCATGGCGGCTGCCAGCGCGCACATGAAGGCTGCGCAGGCGCACATGCAGGATGCGTCGGTGCGCGAGGAGCACGCGCAGGACCTCACCGACAAGGCCGACCTCGAGATGACCCGCGCGGCCGCGCTCATCGCGAACCTGCGTGAGGACAGCGCCGAGTACGACCGCGCCGTGCACCACTACACGCAGCTGGTGCGACACCGCATGGCCAACCCGCTGCAGTCGATCTGCGGCATGGCGCAGGCGCTCCAGGAGCAGCCCGACATGTCGCAGGAGCGACGCGTCGAGATGGTCGACCACATCCTCGAACAGGCCCGCGTGCTGGAGCGCGTGTCACTCGCGCCGCGCCAGCAGCACACCACCGAGCGCGACCTGCACCCGCGACCGTTCGACATCGCGGCGACCCAGCCTCCGCCGAACGCCGACAGCATCGACGCGTCGGGGTTCCTGCCCGACATCCCGCGCCACGTGGCGCCGCCGCTCGACGTCGATCGCGACTGGATGGCGACGCGCGCTGCGATGGAGGAGACGATCGCCCTCACCGCGGAGGTCGTCCTGCAGCCGAGCCTGTACGAGGCCGCGCAGCTGCTCGCGCGCGCCCTGCCGTCGATCGTCGGGGCGGAGGAGGTCGCCTTCGCGGGCGCAGGCCCCTACCGCGACATCCTCGTCGGCAACCCGCCGTACGAGGCGTCGGGGGCGGCGACGGGCGATCCGGCAGGGTGGCACTGCGTCACGATCCAGAACCCGTTCTCCACGGACGCCGACGCGGCGCACGGCACGCTCTGGACCCCGCGCTGCGCCGACGTCGCGGAGGACGTGCTGGTGCTGACGCAGCTGCAGGCCGCGGCGCGACACCTCGCGGCGCCGCTGGGTGCACTCGCCGAGCGCAAGCACCTGCGCGCGCAGCTGCGCACCGAGCACGCGCTCGTCGGTGCGGGCAAGGCGCTGGCGGAGGAGCGCACGCTCGAGGGGGTGCTGCAGCGCATCGTGGAGCTCGCGTGCGAGCTGGTCGACGCGCGCTACGGCGCGCTCGGCGTGCTCGACGAATCCGGGCAGGCGCTCGCCAACTTCATCACGGTCGGCGCCGACGCGGCGACGCGCGCGGCGATCGGCGACCTGCCGACGGGGCAGGGCATCCTCGGGGTGCTCATCAACGACGCCCAGCCCCTGCGCCTCGCGACCCTCGGGGACGACCCCCGCTCGGTCGGGTTCCCCGCCAACCACCCGCCGATGACCTCCTTCCTCGGGGTGCCGATCATCTCCAGGGGCGAGGTGAAGGGACGCATCTACCTCACGGAGAAGCGCGGAGCGTCGAGCTTCTCCGCCGAGGACGAACGGGTCGTGGTGACGCTGGCGTCGCAGGCTGCGATCGCCATGCAGTCGGCGGAGCTCTACGAGGGCACGTCGGACGTCGCGCGCGACCTCGCCGGCGCCAACGTCACGCTCGAGCAGGCGGACCGGCACCGCTCCGCGTTCCTCACCAACATGAGCCACGAGCTGCGCACGCCGCTCAACAGCATCCTCGGATACACCACGCTGCTCATCGACGACAGCACCAACCTCGACGCGCAGCAGCTCGAGGACCTCGGCGTCATCCGCTCCTCGGGCACGCACCTGCTCGGGCTGATCGGCGACCTGCTCGACCTGAGCCGGATCGAGGCGGGCGCGCTGGAGCTGCGCCTGGCCGCCGTCGACGTCGTCGACCTCGTGCGCGACACCGTCGCATCCCTCAAGCCGCAGGTCGACGCCAGCGGCGTGGAGGTCGTCATCGACGCGCCCGCGTCGGCGTCGATCACGTGCGACCGCTCGCGGGTCAAGCAGATCCTGCTCAACGTGCTGGCCAACGCCGTGAAGTTCACGACGGAGGGGAGCATCTTCGTCACGGTCACCGTCACGTCCGAGGAGGGCGTGTCGTGCCAGGTGCACGACACGGGCCCGGGCATCCCACCGGCGGACGTCGAGCGGATCTTCGAGCCGTTCTTCCAGTCGGGCCAGGCGCTCGTGCGGCGCCCGCGGCAGAACGAGGGCGCCGGCCTGGGGCTGTCGATCAGTCGCATGCTGGCCACGGCGCACGGCGGCGACATGACGCTCACCTCGCGGCTGGGCGAGGGCACGACCGTGACCATCGACCTGCCGAAGCTCCCGCGCCCGGCGGCGGACGTGCCCCATGACACCTGACGCTCCCGCAGGGCCACCGGCGGATGCCGTCGTGGTCATCGACGACGACGGACCGAGCCGGCGCCTCATGCGCCGCATCCTCGAGCGGCGTGGGTTCCAGGTCGCCGAGGCGGAGGGCGGCGAGGCGGGCCTGGCGCTCATCCGCGCGGGCCGACCTCCCGTCGTGCTGCTGGACCTGCGCATGCCCGGGACTCTGTCGGGCCTCGACGTGCTGCGCGTGCTGCGCGAGGACCCGGGCACGGCGGGCATCCCGGTCGTCGTGGTCAGCGCGAGCGTCGACTCGGCCGCGCGCTCGATCGCCCTGGGCCTCGGGGCCGCGGCGTTCCTGGAGAAGCCGGTCGACTTCGAGCTGCTGTACGAGACGCTCGCTCGCGTCGCCCCGGACCTGGCCTGACGGCGACGTCAGCCGGCGCGGCCGACGCGACGCCCGCCGAACGTGTCGACGCACCACTTGTCGATCCGTGCCCCGATGCGGTTGCAGCCGTGGCACGCGGCCACGAGGTTCTGCGGGATGTCGCGGCCGCCGAGCACGCGCGGCACGAGGTGCTCGACCGTCACGTCCGTGTCCGCGAGGCGGTCCTGGATGCCGTAGGTGCGCAGCGTCATCTGGCAGCCGCAGTAGTGGCACTGCCCGCCCTGGCGCGCGTGCAGGCGCTCGCGCATCCGCGCCATGCGGGTTCCCGGGAGTGCGGATGTTCGGCGGCGCGCCACTGCTCGATCCTTTCGCGTCCCGACGAGGATGCCCTGCATGCGCGGCGTTAGCGTCCGCCCACCCCTGCGACCATCCCGGTGTGCGGCCCGCCCAGCGGGCCGATCTACCTCATACTCGATTGGGGGGTCGGGGGCTTGGGGGTGCGTCAGCTGCCGCCGGGGCCGAAGGCGATGCGCTCGAGGCGCGACACCGGGATGCGGGCCCAGTCGGGGCCGCGGCTGCCGAGCTCGTACCCGGTCTCGTAGACCGCGTTGGTGAGGTCCTGCAGGTCGAGCGCGGCGGGCATGTCGCGCGCGCTGGGCACGAAGCGCTGGCCCT
>JAOPYS010000043.1 GCA_025964465.1 Thermoleophilia bacterium | reverse complement strand
CCGATCGCCGCGCCGGCCACGAACCCCTGCGCGCGGTCGTCGCCATCGCCGAGCGCACCGGCCCCGCCGCCCACGACCGCGCCCGTCGCCAGCGCCGTCGGGTGGGGCGTGAACGCCCGCAGCGCCCGCGGCGCGGCGGAGCGCCCATCGCCCGGGATGCGGGCGAGCGCCGTCGCCAATATCGATGTGATCCCCGGCACCGCGTCCTCGCCGTCCCACCGCGCGCGTCCCGTGCGCGCGGCCGTCCCCCGTCTGTCGAGCGGCGCGCTGCGGGAGTTTCGCGGGAGCGTCGCGTGTGAACCGGGCTAGACTGGGGCACCAACCGGGACCGGGGCGCACGCGTACGCATCGACAGCGGCCCCGCCCACGAGAAGGACAGCCCCCGCATGAACTCCAAGACCCTGCGCAGCGCGGCGATCCCGATCCTCGTCTTCGCCCTCATCGCCTTCCTGCTGGTGGATCGTGGCAGCGGCAGCAACGGGCCGGACAAGGACGCGCGCCTGTCGTCGCTCAACGACCAGATCGACGCCGGCACGGTCAAGCAGATCCAGGTCGACCCTGGCTCCAACAAGATCCGCGTGACGCCGAAGAAGTCGAGCGACTTCAAGGAGTACACGGTCGGCTACGCCACCGAGAAGCAGGTGAACGACCTCACCACGCGGCTCCGCAAGGAGGGCGACGAGGAGGTCCTCGACGTGCGCCCGATCCAGGGCCCCAGCGCGCTCAGCTACATCCTCCAGCTCGGCCTGCCGCTGCTGCTGTTCCTGGGTTTCTGGTTCTTCATCATGAACCGCATGCAGGGCGGCGGCTCGGGCGTGATGAAGTTCGGCAAGAGCCGCGCCAAGCGCCTCGCCGTCGACGCGCCCAAGGTGAGCTTCCGTGACGTGGCCGGCGCCGACGAGGCGGTGGAGGAGCTCCACGAGATCAAGGAGTTCCTCGAGAGCCCGCGCAAGTTCCAGGCGCTCGGCGCCCGCATCCCCAAGGGCGTGCTGCTGTTCGGCCCTCCCGGCACCGGCAAGACGCTCCTCGCGCGCGCCGTGGCCGGCGAGGCGGGCGTGCCGTTCTTCTCGATCTCGGGCTCGGACTTCGTCGAGATGTTCGTCGGCGTCGGCGCCTCGCGCGTGCGTGACCTGTTCGAGCAGGCCAAGGTCCACTCCCCCTGCATCATCTTCGTCGACGAGATCGACGCCGTCGGCCGCCACCGCGGCGCCGGCATGGGCGGCGGCAACGACGAGCGCGAGCAGACGCTCAACCAGCTGCTCGTCGAGATGGACGGGTTCGCGATGACCGACAACATCATCGTCATCGCCGCCACCAACCGCCCCGACATCCTCGACCCGGCGCTGCTGCGCCCGGGCCGCTTCGACCGCCAGATCCGCGTCGACGTGCCCGACCGCCCCGGTCGCCGCCACATCCTCGAGGTGCACACGAAGGGCAAGCCGCTCTCGCGCACCGTCGACCTGGACAAGGTCGCCGCGCAGACCTCCGGCTTCACCGGCGCCGACCTGGCCAACCTCGTCAACGAGGGCGCCCTGCTCGCCGCCCGCCGCGGCCTCAAGCGCGTCGGCATGCCCGAGCTCGAGGAAGGCATCATGCGCGTCATCGTCGGCCCCGAGAAGAAGGGCCGGCTGATGAGCGACAAGGAGAAGCGCGTCACCGCCGTGCACGAGATGGGCCACGCCCTCCTCGCGCACTACCTCGAGGACGCCGACCCGCCGCACAAGATCTCGATCGTCGGCCGCGGCATGGCGCTCGGCTACGTCGTCAGCCTCCCCAAGGAGGACCGCTTCACGCGCCGCAAGGTCGAGCTCATGGCCGGCATCACGCAGGCGCTCGGCGGCCGCACGGCGGAGGAGATCGTCTTCGGCGAGTTCACCACCGGCGCGGAGAACGACCTGCAGAAGGTCACCCAGACCGCCAAGCGCATGGTCATGAAGTGGGGCATGAGCGACCTGCTCGGCGCCCGCTCCTTCGGTGGCGACGCGGACAACCCGTTCCTGGGTCGCGACTTCCACAACGAGCCGGACTATTCGGACGGCGTGGCGCAGGAGATCGACCGCGAGATCCAGCGCATCATCGAGGAGGCGCACGACACCGCGCGCCGCATCCTCACCGAGCACAAGGAGGAGCTCGAGCGCTTCGCCGACATCCTCGTGCTCCACGAGAACATCGACTCCGACCAGTTCGAGCGCCTCGTCGCCGGCGAGTCGCCGGAGGACGTGTTCGACGCCGACGTGATCGCCGCCGCCGCCAAGGCCGAATCCGACGCGATCGACGCGGAGGACGCCGCCGACGCCAAGCGCGACGACGCCCGCCCCGCCGGCACGACCGGCCCGCTGCGCCCGGGCCTCGCCACCGAATGAGCGACGAGACGACCGTCCCCACCAGCCCGGTGACGATCTGCCTCAAGGGGCTGAACGTCTACGCGCACCACGGGATGGTCGCCGAGGAGCGCTCGCTCGGGCAGCGCTTCGAGTTCGAGGTGGAGGTCGACCTCGACGACTGCCAGGCCTGTCGCACCGACGAGGCCGGCGACTCGGTCGCCTACGAGGCGATCGCCGCGGTCGTGGTGGAGGTGGCCACCAACTTCCGGTTCAGCCTCATGGAGGCGCTCGCCGACGCCGTCTGCACCGAGCTGCTCATGGAGTTCCCCATCGCCCGCGTGCGCCTGTCGGTCTCCAAGACCGCGCCGAGCATCCCGCACGTCGTCGATCGCGCCACGATCCGCCTCGAGCGCACCCGCGCGCACCTCGCCCTCGCGAACTGAGCGAACGGGGGTTCCGGCACGGCGGGCCGGGGTACCCCTCGCCAATGGCGAACTCCGACGAACTGGACGAGTACGACGCGGGCCTCGAGCTGCGGCTCAAGAAGGAGTACGCGGACGTCTTCCAGATCTTCAACTTCTGCGTGGTCACCGACGAGGCCACGTACCTCTGCAACGAGCTCGACATCGACTGCGTCCCGCACGCGGCCTACCTGCTGTTCGAGCTCGACATGGAGGACGTGTGGGTGTGGGACCGAAACCGGCCCACGCGCATCATCCCTCGCGCGCACGTGTTCACCACGGGCGACGTCACCGTCGAGCAGCTGCGCGGTGAGGAGGGCGAGCTGCAGCGGGCCCTGCCCTCCGGCGTGCTCGACCAGCTGCGCACCCACCTGTCGACGATCGGCGAGTCCGAGGACGACGAGGGCGAGCCCGACGAGGACAGCGGCGGCGACGTCCCCGGCGAGCCCCGCGGGCCCGTCGACGGCCCGGCCGAGGCTCCTCCGAGCGCCTGAAGATCGGGCCGTCGCGGTCCGGGCTACAGGTCCCCGGACCCCCTGCCGATAGGGCCGGCAGGTATGCACCCACACCGCACCGCACCCGTGCGCGCGCCCCGGCGCCGCACCATCGCCGCCCTCGCGGCCGTCGTCGCCATGCTGGCGATCACCGGCTCGGCGTCCGCGGCAGCTGCCCCACAGGTCGCTCCCACCCCCACCGCACCCGCCGTCGGAGCCTCCGGCTTCGTCGAGGGCAAGTCGATGGACTTCGCCTGGCAGGGCGACCTGCAGGGCGATCCCGATGCGCTCGGCCGCTCGTTCTTCCGCGTGGAGATCGCGCTCGCGTCCGACGTGCCCGCGGGCGTCCAGAGCACCTGGCCGACCCTCGAGACCTCGCGGGACACCGACCTCGGCGAGGCCGCGGGGACGCTGACGCTCGGCGTGCCTGCCGCCGGCACCTACCGCTGGCGCGTGTGCGCCTGGGGCGTCGTCGACGACGTGACCGCCAACGAGGTGCAGCAGATGCCGGGCGGCTGCTCGTCGTCGCGAACCTTCACCACCACGGCCGCGGCAGCCATCAAGGCGCCGATCGGCGAGATGAAGATGGAGACCAAGGTCGCGATGCCGGGCCGCGTGGTGCGGGTGACGCAGGAGCGCGCGCCCGAGCCCGTCGCACCCGCGCCGGTCGTCACCCCGCCCGATCCGGTCGAGCCGCCCGTCGCCGCGCCCGTGAAGGAAGCGCCCGCGCCGACGCTGTGGCAGCCGCTCAAGTCGCACGGCACCTCCGGCACGGAGGGATCCGCCCTCGGGCTCGATCGCGAAGGCCTCACCGCAGACGCCGCCTCCCAGCGCGACGGCATCGGCGGCGCCATCTCCGGCGGCCTGACGAGCACGCTCCCGCTCGTGCCCATCCCCTTCTGGGCGCTCGCGCTCCTGCTCGCCTGCTTCCCGATCGCCCGCCTGTGGCGCCGCGACGTGCTGGCGATGTTCGACTGGGCCGACGGATCGATCAACGGCAGCGGCGGGTTCGACGACGTGCTCGGGGACTTGCCATCCGTGCATCGTGCCACCGACCTCAAGCATCGTTCGACCACCGCCGATGGCGACGCATCCGCACTGGTCACCCCCGAATCCGCACCGGATCGGGGGCGCCGCGCGGCGTGAACCTGATGGACCGAATCCGCGACCGATATCACGCAGTTTCCTTCCGGGGCCGGCTCCTGCTGCTCCTGGTCGCCGTCTCCCTCGTCCAGGTGGGGGTCGCGGCCTACACGTTCTTCGACCTGCAGTCCAAGCCCGCCGAGCAGCGCGTCCACGCGCAGCTCAACGCCGCCCTGCGTGGCGTGGCCCCGGTCGTGGACGCCGAGCTCGGGCGCGCCTCCGACCGCCTGCGGACCCTCCAGGACGACACGGCCCTGCAGTCGGCGATCGAGGGCGGTGACTGGGCCGAGGCTGGCGCCCTCCTCGAGGATCCCGCCGCCGCGGCGGCCGGCGACACCTCCGCGTCGGTCGACCCGCTCGCCACCGGGACGGGCGCCCCCGCCTTCGAGCAGCCCGCAGGCGCCGACGCCGCCGCTGCCCAGCCCCTCTCCGCCTACGTCACCGACGCCGACGGCAAGGTCGTGGCCGGCACGCGCCCCGACGGCGCGCTCGTCGAGCAGGCCGGGCGCAACAGCGGTCGCCTCGTGCGCGGCTCGCGCCTCGTCGCCACCATCCACGTCCCCGTCGCCGTCGACCGCGCCTTCCTGCGTGACCGCGTCGCCGCCTATGTCCCCAAGGGCGTCGACGTGTTCGTCGCCGACGAGCTGAACGTGACGTCGAGCGCGAAGGGCGCCGACGACGTGCAGCGCCGCCCCTCCGGCCTCCGCGAGGGCCTGCGCGAGGTGACGATCGGCGGCACCGACCAGCTCGCCCTCACCCAGCCGCTGCTCGACGGCAGCGTCCTGGTCGGCGCGTCCATGCCCGCGAAGGTGGCGGCCGCCCAGCAGCACGAGGGGCTCAGCGCGCTCTGGGGCTTCATCGCCATCCTCGGGCTGATGATGCTCGGCGTGTCGTGGTTCATCACCCGGGCCGTCGCCGACGCCCTGCGCAAGTTCGCCACGATCGCCCGCGAGCTGGCGAGCGGCCAGCTGGACCGGCGCATCCCGGTCACCGGCGACGACGAGATCGCCGTGCTGTCCGAATCCTTCAACGACATGGCCGAGCACCTGCAGGACCGCATCGAGGGGCTCGTCGCCGCGCGCGCCAGCATGCGCCGCCAGGTCGACCTGTTCGGCGAGGCCCTGGCCAACGCCACCGACGTGGAGGAGATGCTGGCGGCCGTCTGCAGCCTCGCCATGGAATCCACCTCAGCCACGCACTCGCGCTTCTGGACGCTCGACTCCGAGGGTCGCTACGAGCACGCCGCGTGCATCGGGCTGCGACCCGGCGACAGCGAGCCGTGCGGCCTGGAGAAGGCCGTGCCGGTGCGCAACGCGTCGGTGCTCGGTGAGGGGGAGCCGCACTGGCTCGTCGTCCCGGCGCGCATGCGCGACGGGCAGATCGTCGGACTGCTCACCCTCGTCTCCACCGAATCCGCCTTCGCCGAGGACGACGTGCGCATTGCCGAGCGCATCGCCGTGCAGGCCGCGGTCGCCATCGACAACGCCCGCATGCACGAGCAGCTGCGCCTGCAGGCCACGCGTGACGGCCTCACGGGGCTGCCCAACCACCGCGCGCTGCAGGACGAGCTCACCAAGCGCCTCGAGGAGGCGTACCGTTCCGACATGCCGCTCGGCGTGTGCCTGCTCGACATCGACAACTTCAAGCGCGTCAACGACACGTACGGGCACCCGATCGGCGACGAGGCGATCAAGGCGATCGGCCGCACGCTGGCGCACGGCGTTGGCGGCATGGGCACCGTGGGTCGCTTCGGCGGCGAGGAGTTCGTCGTGATCATGCCGGGCTGCGACGCGGACGCGGCGTGCCGCATCGCCGACCGCCTGCGCGAGGACATCATGACCATCCAGATCCCGCTCGAGGACGGCGGCACCCTGCGGGTGACCTCGTCCTTCGGCGTGGCGAACGTCGACCAGCAGCGGGCCCGCGTGGACAACGCGGAGATCCTGCACCAGGCCGACGTCGGCATGTACAACTCCAAGCGCACGGGCAAGAACCGCGTCACGCTGGCCGGCCCCGACACGGTCGTGCTCGAGATGAGCGCCGCCGAGAAGGCCAAGCTCGCCGCGCGCGAGGCGGGCGACACCGCCGCAGAGCTGGCCGCTGCCGCCGCGCTCGAGACCAACGCCCCCGAGCCGGCACCGTACGACCCCTTCGACCTCGCCGCCTGACCCTCCCTCCCCGCACTATGAGCGGGGAATCCACGCTGGGAGCGCGAAATCCGGGATCAGTCGCAGCCGCCTGACCTACTTCCGGTCAGCGGCGCGCTCGACCTCGAGGTCGTGACGGATCGGGCGGGTCACCCAGTCGACGACGTACTTGGAGACGATGGCGACGGCCGGGGCGAGCACGATGCCCGCCGCGGCGCCCTTGGCGGAGGAGCGCAGTCGTCGCATCGACTGCTCCGCGGGCGCGGTGACGAAGGTCGCCCCGACCATCGCGCCCCAGGCCCCGCCCAGGCCGGCGCCGACGGCGAGGTTCTGGAGGATGGAGTGGTCGCCGTCCGTGTCGATCAGGTCGAGCACCACCGGGGTGGTCGCCGCGACCATCGGCACGCCCACGCGCATGAGCACGTTGGAGCCGGCCTTCGGCGCGAAGTCGTGCAGGAAGACGCTCGCGCGTTCGCGCAGCTTGGCCGTGCCGGCGCCCGGCACGTCGAACGGCAGGTGCAGCTGTTCGCCGTCCGGGTGCCGGTGCTCCCAGATTCGCTGCCTCAGGCCGTTGTGTGGCGTCACGGTCATCGCTGTGTCCCCCGTCGGTCTCCCCAGACCCGTCCCCGTCACCCGTGCATCGATGACGGGGGCGCGTCCGTTCCGGCCGACCGCCGCCGGGGGCGTCAGCCGCCGCCGTACGCGCTGACCGGCAGCTCGATCACGCGGTCGGTGTCGTCGGGGTAGCGCACGGTCGCCTCGAGGTCGGCCAGGCGCGGCAGCGCGCCGGGCCAGCGGTCGAGCAGGTGCGCCTCGACCTCGCCGGGGGTCTCGAACGCCATCAGCTCGCGGCGCGCCGACTTGCCGAACGCCTCGCCACGCAGGTACCAGCCGTAGAACTTGCGCAGGAACCCCGTGGCCCGGTGGTCGCCCATCTCGCGCACGACCTCGCGCACGAACCGCACGAGCTCGGCGACGCGCTCCTCCGGCTCGGGCTCGACGGCGAGCCCGGTGGTCAGGTCGCGCACGGCCCACGGGTTGCCCTGCGCCGCGCGACCGATCATCACGGCGGCACACCCGGTGAGCGCCATCACGGCCTCCGCCCGCACGCGGTCGGTCACGTCGCCGGACGCGAACACCGGCACGTCCACCAGCTCGACCAGCTCCGCGGTGAGCCGGTGGTCGGCGAACCCCGTGTACATCTGTGCGGCGCTGCGCGGATGGAGCGTCAGCGCCGAGACGCCCGCCTCCTCCACCAGCCGCGGGCCCAGCTCGAGGCAGTCGCGCGAGCCGTTGCGCATGCCGCGCCGGATCTTGATCGTGACGGGAAGGTCGGTGGCGTCGACGCACGCTTTCGCGACCGCCACCGCCGCATCGGGGTCGTCGAGCAGCTTGCACCCGGCCCCCGTCTTGGAGACCTTCTTCACGGGGCAGCCCATGTTGATGTCGATCATGTCGGCGCCCGCCTCCGCCACCTGCTGCGCGGCGTCGTGCATCAGCACGGGGTCGGTACCGAACAGCTGCACGGCGATCGGGTGCTCGTCCGTCGCGATGCGCAGGTAGTCGCGCGTGCGCTCGTTCGCGTAGTGCAGCCCGGAGATCGAGACCATCTCGGTGAACACCACGCTCGCCCCGAAGCGGCGCCCCTGGCGGCGGAAGGCCTGGACGCTGACGCCCGCCATCGGCGCGAGCGCCACGCGCCCCTCGATCGTCACGGCGCGGGTGCCGGGGCGCCCGATCGCGAACGGGGCGGTGAGGTCGACGGGCCGCGGGTCGTCGCCGAGCAGCTCGAGGAAGCCGGTGCCCGTGAGGTCGATGGGACGGTCGTCGGTCACGGGTGCAGGTTCCGGAGGGTCGGGAAGGGGTAAGGACGCCGAGGTCGAGCGGGGATCCGGGGCGTGGCGTAGGGTACGCCGCCAGCATCGTACCGCGCCCCCGCGCGCGGGGGGCCACGAGCGACGTGGCGATGTGCCTGCCGAGGTTGTCGGCGCGACGGAGAGGGAGCGACGCGATGGAGTTGACCGGACGAGAGACCCTGGTGACCCCTGCGGGTCTGGCGAAGCTCCAGGAGGAGTACGACCACCTGATCGGCCCCAAGCGGCTGGAGGTGGCCGCGCGCATCAAGGTGGCGCGCGAGTACGGCGACGTGAGCGAGAACGCCGAGTACGACGACGCCAAGAACGAGCAGGCGCGCGTGGAATCGCGCATCATCCAGCTCGAGGAGAAGCTCCGCACCGCCAAGGTGATCGAGGACGTCGACACGAAGTCGGTGGGCATCGGCAACAAGGTGACGGTGCTCGAGAAGGGCGCCAAGGAGCCCGAGGTCTTCGAGATCGTCGGCTCCACGGAGGCCGACCCGCTCGAGAACCGCGTCTCCAACGAATCCCCCTTCGGCAAGGCGCTCATGGGCCAGGCGAAGGGCGCGACCGTGGAGGTCCCCGCGCCCAAGGGCACCATCACCTACGAGATCGTGAAGATCGCCAAGTAGCGATCAGAGGTCGCGCGACCCGTTGCCGATGCCGTTGACGGCAGCTCGGGTGACGGCGTCCCAGAACCCGAGCGCGATGCCGAGCGAGAGGCCGATGCCCGCGCCGCCGAGCGCGCCGACCCCGCGTCCGCCCGTGATCAGGGCTGCACCGACGCCCGCCCCGACGACCGCCGAGGCGGCGCCCTGGCCGAGCACGCTCACGACGTTGCCCGCACCGTTCTGCTGGAGCAGCGAGCCCACGCCGCCGCCCACGAGCCCGACCGCGGCGCCACCGATCGCGAGCCTGGGCTGGCCCAGTCCAGCGCCGAGCATCCCGCCCGCCGCACCGTGGATCCCGCCCTGGATGGCCGTTCGCTTCGCCTGGATCTGCATGCCGCACGTCCCCTTGCTCACATCCCGAGGTCCCGCGGCGCCGGTGTCCAGCCGGGCCACTCCGCCCGGTCCTCGGTCGTCGCTCGACGTTCGTTGCAGGTCGTTGCAACGAAGTCGGCGCCCGACGCGATAGCACGGTAGGGGATACCGCGACTTCTGGGGGGAGTCCGTTGACCGCGAACGTGCAGGGAAGTGCGTCGAGCATCGGCATGGCACCGATTGGTGCCGGGGCCGGCAACGCTGGAGCGTTGCCGTCGTTGACCGGTGGTGCGGCAGGGCAGGGAGCCGGGCAGGCAGGCAGCGCGCTGCCGAACGCCGGCGCCGCCACGGATCCGACCGCCGCAGGGGCCACGGGAGGCGCGGGCACGCCCGCAGCCGCCGGAGCATTGCCGGGTGGCATGGACATCACCAAGCTCGCGTCGTCCGCGCGCTGGATGGGGCCGCTCATGGCGGTCGGTGGCGCCGGGCTCGCGATCAAGGGGTTCCAGAGCGCCGCAGTGTCCAAGGCGATCCTCGAGGCCGGCGGCACCGTCGCCAAGAGCGGCGGCGGCTGGATGAAGTGGGCCGGCGTCGGCGCCGCGCTCAGCGGCCTCGCCCTCACGGGCATCGGGTTCAAGGCCAAGGGCGTCGAGGTGGGCGGAGCTGCGAAGGAGGCCGAGGCGGTCGCCGCGATCCAGCAGCTCAACGCGCAGTACGAGAGCACGATGCAGAACCTCACGACCGAGGCGAGCACGCAGATCACGACGCTGCAGCAGCAGCTCGCCGCGGCGAAGCAGGGCGGGGGCGCCACGCCGGGCGCCACCGATCCGAGCGCGACCGGCCAGGGCACCACCCCGGGCGCCACGCCCACGCCGGGCGCCCAGGCGCCGGGCGCCCAGACGCCGAGCTCGAACACCCTGCCCGCCACCCAGAATGCCGACGGCACCACCACCGAGCACGGTCAGATCGTCGACGGCGCCACGCCGGGCGTGGGCATCGGCCTCAACACGACGTCCGTGCCGACCGACCCGACCGCCGCGACCGGCGCGACCACCGGCGGCGCCTGGTCGCCGACGGCGCTCAAGGGCCTGACCAAGCAGCTCGAGGCCGGCACCTCGCCCGGTGGCACGACCATCGCCGACGCCGGCAACTACAAGATCGAGGGCCTGGCCGGCGACCCGAACGGCTACGCCAGCGTCGACGAGGCGAACGCCGCGGCGCGCGCCACGATGAGCACCGAGCTCATGGGCTCCAAGTTCCTGCGCTGGATGGTCGTCGAGCACGGCGGTCGCTTCTACGGCGCCATCGGCAAGCAGCTCGCCGCGGGCGAGCAGCCCAAGCTGCTCACGCCCGAGGCCGGCAACGTCGTGGCCTGGAGCGCGATGAACCACGTCTCCGAGAACGGCGCCGCCGGGTGGCAGGCCTACTCGTGGACGCAGGCCGGCGGCGCGAAGACCATCTCGGTCCCCTATGGCACGGCCAACGTGTTCGGCGGCGCCGGCGCGACCGGAACGGGCTCGGGCACGGCGACGGGCACCGGCACCACGACCGGCACCGGCACGGGCACGACCGCCGGTGGCGGCGGGACCACGACCGGCACCGGCACCGCGCCGCGCTCGGTCGAGGAGCTGGGCGCGCTGGGAGCAACCGGCGCGGCGGCCCCCAAGGCCTTCGATCCCGCGTCGGTGATCGGACGGTCCTTCTCCATCAACGCGTCGAGCACGGCCGAGGGCGACCTCGCCCGCG
>JAOPYS010000035.1 GCA_025964465.1 Thermoleophilia bacterium | reverse complement strand
TGATGGGCGAGTTCGCCGCCGCGAGCCACTGGGTGATCCATGAGCGCGTGCGCCGGGCGCTCGGCGCGACGGCGATCGCGGGCGTCGAGAACCACCACAACTTCGCGTGGCTCGAGGAGCACGACGGGCGCGAGCTGGTCGTGCACCGCAAGGGCGCGACGCCGGCGGGCGCGGGCGTGCTCGGCGTCATCCCCGGGTCGATGGCGACCCCGGCGTTCGTGGTGCGCGGCACGGGGTCGGACGCCAGCCTGCGCAGCGCCTCGCACGGCGCAGGGCGCGTGATGAGTCGCACGGCGGCGAAGCAGCGCTTCACCTGGCGGGAGGTGCGCCCGATCCTCGAGGCCGCGGACGTCACCCTGCTGTCAGCCGGGATCGACGAGAACCCGGGCGTCTACAAGGACATCCACGCGGTGATGGCGCAGCAGGCCGACCTCGTGGAGACGGTCGCGCGCTTCGACCCGCGCATCGTGCGCATGGCCGACGGTGGCCAGCGGCCGGAGGACTGACCCTCCTGCGCCCTCAGCGGTAGCCGGGCAGCGACAGCAGGAACCGGTCGAGGCGCGTGACGTAGGTCGCGACGTGGTCGTCGCCCATGATGCAGCCCTTGGCCTGCTCGCGGCGCAGCGTGCCGAGCGCCGCGGTGCGGGCACCGAGGCGGTACTGGTCGGCCGTCCACGCTGCCCACTCGCCGAGCGTGTCGCCATCCTCGGTACCGGGCTTGCACTGCTGGCGGATGTAGGCCAGGGCGACCTTCGCATCGCGGCGCAGCAGCAGCGGGAAGTGCTTGCTGACGTCGAGGTACCGCCCCGCGCGGAAGTCGAGCACCTGGATCGGCGCGAAGGACGCCGCGTACGACGTGAACTGGTAGTTGAAGCGGTCGTCGGTGCTGAGGAACTCGACCACGCCGTTGTGGTCGAGGTCGACGAGGCGGGCGGTGACGTTGCCGAAGTCGCGGTCGACCGCGCGGTACGTGCCGTTCACGAACCGGTAGAGGCGCAGCTTCGTGCAGCAGTGGGCGCCCCCGGTGAACACGGAGATGAGCACCTCCGGCTCGTGGTCGCCGTCGAGGTCGATGACGCGCAGGGCCGGCAGCTCGACCTTGGAGCCGCTGTACAGGCCGTTGGGCCAGCAGTACGGCTGCTCGCAGTCCTTGATGGCGACGGGCCCGTCGAGGACGGTGACACCTGCGCGGTCGACGCGCAGGTGCAGGTCGGTCGCCTGGTACTGCTCGGGCTGCTCGAACGTGAAGGTCGCCGTCACCGTGCCGCGGGTCGCGGTCTCGGTCTGGGTGGCAGCAGACGCGGACCCTGCGGCGAGCACGAGGCACGTGATGGCGAGGACGAGGACGGTGACGAGGCGCAGGGGGGTTCGCATGGCGGAAGTATCGCGCACGCACTGCGGGCGGCGCCACCGGTCAGTCGTCGTCTTCCCACCGTGCTCCGCGCGAGCGCTTGCGCGCCGCGTTGTGCTGCTTGCTCTCGCGACGGCGCAGCTGCGCGCCGCGCGAGACCCGCGTCTTGATGCGCGCGCGCTCGACCCGAAGGGCGTCGGCGATCAGCTGCTCCATGCGACGCAGTGCGGTGCGCCGGTTGCGGTGCTGGTCGCGGCTGTCGGCGCTGCCGGTGACGAGCTCGCCCGCGCCGACGATGCGGCTCGCGAGGCGCTCGTACAGCCGCGCGACCTCCTCCGGGCGCAGCGGAAGGTCGGAGATCCGCACGACGACCTCGACGCGCGAGGCGGTGCGGTTGGCGTGCTGGCCACCGGGGCCGCCGCTCGTGGTGGCGCGCCACGACACCTGCGACGCGGGCACGCGCCGCCGGCCCGGCAGGCGCAGGTCGAGCGGATCGGATGAGCTGTCGGCGGCGGGCTCCACGAGCCCAGCGTACCGCAGCCACCCACGCGCTCAGTCCGGGATGCGACGACTCTCGATGTGGTCGCCGACCTTGCGCTTCACGCGCTGGAGGGCGTTGTCGACCGTCTTGGGGTCGCAGCCCACGGCCTCGGCGATCTGCTCGTAGGAGCGGCCCTCGAGGTAGCCGGTCAGCGACTGGCTCTCGAGCGGGCTGAGCGTCGCCGTGATGTGGTCGACGAGGCTGCGCAGCTCCTGGGTGGAGACGACCTGGGCGGCCGGATCCTCGACCTCGCTGCCCGGCAGGCAGTCGCCGATCGTGCAGTCGACCTCGACCTCGCGGCCGGCCGGCGTGTGGCTGAACGAGACGTAGCTGTTGAGCGGCACGTGCTTGTTCCGCGTGGCGGTCTTGATCGCCGTGATGATCTGGCGCGTGATGCACAGCTCGGCGAAGGAGCGGAAGCTCGCCTCCTTCTCCTGCCGGTAGTCGCGGACCGCTTTGTAGAGCCCGATCAGGCCCTCCTGCAGCAGGTCGTCGCTGTCACCGCCGGCGATGAAGTAGCTCGAGGCCTTCATCCGCACGAAGCCGACGTAACGTCGGATCAGCCCGTCGAGTGCCTTGGTGTCGCCGCGGCGAGCCCGCTCGACCAGCCGGTGCTCCTCCATGTCGGCGACCATGCGCAGATAGGAGCGCGTCTGCCGCTGCTCCCCGTCCTGACGTCGTTCGCTGATGGCCATCGCCACGCTCCCCGATCAGGTGCCTCGCATCCGTGCGCCGCCCCAAGGTTCCCCCACCCCCGAGGCCTGCCCCAAGCAGGTTGCCCCCGGTCCGCCACGATCCGAGGAGGAGGGGGCGACACTTCCGCAACCCTCACCCTCGACCTCAGGTCGAGACGTAGGCGGAAGTGTACTCGGACGTTCGGATGCAATACAAGTCGTCGAGGCAGGAGTCGCGGCG
>JAOPYS010000025.1 GCA_025964465.1 Thermoleophilia bacterium | reverse complement strand
GTCGGCATCGAGGGGCGGCATCGGCGTGTGGTGCTGGGAGGAGCTCATGGTGGGGCCTCGCTGGCGGGGGGACCTGCGACTTGCGATACGTCCAACATGCAACATGATCGAAGCTTTGGCAAGCCCTTGCTCGGAGCCCTGCCGCGCAGCTCGGGCATCTCCGCGCCCGCGGAGCCCTAGGATGACGCCGTGCACGAGCTCTCCCATCGACCCGGTGACCGGCATCGCATCGCGATCGGACCGGGTGGCGTCGCGGTCGGCGACGGGGATTTCCTCGTCATCGCGGGCCCGTGCGCGGTGGAGCCCGGCGACGGCCTGCTGCGGATCGCCTCGGCGATCGCCGGATCGGGCGCCGGGATGCTTCGCGGCGGGGCGTGGAAGCCGCGCACGTCGCCGCACTCCTTCCAGGGCCTCGGGGTGGAGGGGCTCGCGCCCCTGGTGGCCGCGCGCGAGGCCACCGGCCTGCCCGTCGTGACCGAGGTGCTCGATCCGCGCGACGTCGCGCTCGTGGCCGGCTCGGTCGACATGCTCCAGGTCGGGGCGCGCAACATGTCCAACGGGCCGCTGCTGCGCGAGATCGCGCGCGCGGGCCTGCCGGTGCTGCTCAAGCGCGGCTTCGGCGCCACGGTGGCCGAGCTGCTCGACGCGGCCGACTACCTGCTGGCCGAGGGCAACGAGGACGTCGTGCTCGTCGAGCGCGGCATCCGCACCTTCGAGACGGCCACGCGCTTCACGCTCGACATCTCCGCCATCCCCGTGCTGCGCGAGCGCACGCACCTGCCCGTGCTCGTCGACCCGTCGCACCCGGCGGGCGTGGCGCGCTGGGTGCCCGACCTGGCCCGCGCCGCGGCCGCCGTCGGCGCGGACGGGATCATGGTGGAGGTGCACGAGGTGCCCGACAGCGCGCTGTCGGATGCCGGGCAGGCGCTGACGACTGCGGCGTTCGACGCGCTCGTGACGTCGCTGGACCCGATCCTCGCCGCCGTCGGCCGGCGCCGTTCGACGGTGGCCGCGCCCGTCGCCCTCGAGCTGCGCTGAGCCGGTAGGCTCGACCGTCCGATGAGCACCGTCCACGTCGCACCTGCCACTGCCGTCCGCGGCGAGGTCCACCTCCCGGGGGACAAGAGCGTCTCCCACCGGGCGTTGCTGCTCGCCCTCGCGTCGACGCGACCCGTGCGGATCGAGAACCTCGCGACGGGCGACGACGTGGCCGCGACGCTCGCGGCCATCGAGCAGCTCGGCGCCACGGTCGAGCGCTTCGAGGACGACCCGACGTGCGTGGTCGTCACCGGCGTCGGCCTGCAGGGCATCCAGCCGCCGGCCGACGGCGCGCCGATCGACTGCCGCAACGCGGGCACGCTCGCGCGGCTGCTGTCGGGCCTGCTCGCCGGGCAGCCGGCCGGGCGCACGTTCACGCTCATCGGTGACGACTCGCTGTCGCGTCGCCCCATGCGCCGCGTGGCCGACCCGCTGTCGGAGCTGGGCGCGCGCGTCGAGACCGAGGCCGACGGCACCATGCCGATCGTGGTCACCAGCGGCGGGCCACTGCACGGCGGCGAGGTCGAGCTGGCCGTCGCGAGCGCGCAGGTGCAGTCGGCGCTGCTGCTCGCGGGGCTCGGGGCGAGCGAGGAGACGACCGTCGTCGAACCGGGCGTGCTGCGCGACCACACCGAGCGCATGCTGCGCCGCGCGGGCGCCACGATCCGCCGGCGGGGGTCCAAGGTCTCCGTCGACCCGATCGAGTCGATCGAGCTGCCCGACACGCGCGTGCCCGCAGACCCCTCCGCCGCTGCGCCGCTGATCGCCGCCGCGACGCTGCTTCGCGGCTCCCTGCTGCGCCTGCCCGGCGTGATCGACAGCCCGGGCCGCAGCGGGTTCATGGACGTCGTCGAGGCGATGGGTGGCCGCATCACGGGGAGCAATCGCCGCGAGCAGGACGGCGAGCCCGTCGTCGACCTCGAGGTCCAGCACGCCACCGTGGGCCGGATCTTCCTCGAGACCACCGACGTCGTACGGATGATCGACGAGCTGCCCGTGCTGGCCCTGGTCGCGCACTTCCGCCGTGGCGAGTTCGTCGTGCGCGGCGCCGAGGAGCTGCGCGCGAAGGAGAGCGACCGCATCGCCGACCTCGCCCAGGCCCTCAAGCGCGTGGGCATCTCGTGCCAGCCGCTCAAGGACGGGTTCATCATCCGCGGCTCCTCCGTCCGCCCCGACGGCGGCACGATGGAAGCCGCCGGCGACCACCGCCTCGCCATGCTCGGCGGCATCATCGGCCTCGTCTCACGCCACGGCGTCACGATCGAGGGCGCCGACTGCGTCGACGTCTCCTTCCCCGGCTTCTTCGACCTCCTGGACGCCATCGCAGTCCGCTGAGCACCGCCTGCGGCACTGGATGCTGCGTCGTTGCTCGTTCGCTGTGCTGAGCACAGCTTCGCTCGCACTCCTTGCCCCAGCACCGCATTCGGTGCTCAGCAGCTCAATCGGCGGCCAAGGGGTGGCCGGTTCTGGAACGAGCCCCTGCACTGGCGCGATGTTCGGTTGGACACGTGGCGAGCCCGGACGGCCGTCACACGGACAAGGGACGCGCCGATGAATTGCACCTCCTGTGCACCCGTTTCGCACCTGCCGAGCGCGCCTCGCCCGGCGCTTCAGACGAGCGGCGGCGGCCCGACGGAGTGGAACGTGAACGGCGAGCACGTCTCCAACGGCTCGCTCTGGGGTCGGATCAAGAATTGGCTGCTCGACCACACGGCAGGCAAGGCGCTCAGCTCGATCATGACCGGCTCGCTCTTTCAGGACATGCGCGCACAGGCTGCGGCCGACGACGCCGCCGAGGGCGCGCGCCAACTGGCGGCGTAGCGGAGCTGCCGCCCACCGCGTGCGCGACTTCCGCACAGATGTGACCGCAATGGTCGCGTTGGTGCGGAACTGTCTGGAGCGCGTCGCCCGGACGCGCCTACGTCCGCACGAAGGTGCCCGACGCGGTCAGGTCTGTACGGAAGTACGGAGGCGGGTAGCGTGCGTGGCATGACCGCCGACCTGCCAGACCTGCCCGACCCCCGCGACCCTGCCCATGCCGCCGAGGTGCTCGGGCGCAGCCGCACCGTGGCGGTCGTGGGCTTTTCCGCCGATCCCGGCAAGCCGTCGCACGCGGCGCCGCTGGAGTTGGTGCGGCGCGGGTTCGACGTGATCCCGGTCAACCCGACTGCGAGCGAGGTCGCGGGCATCGCGACGGTGGCGCGGCTGGCCGACATCGACCGGCACGTGGACCTGGTCGACGTGTTCCGTCCGTCGGCGCAGACGCCTGACATCGCGCAGCAGGCGGCTGACATCGGCGCCGGCGCGCTCTGGCTGCAGCTGGGCATCACGTCGGAGGAGTCGGCTGCGATCGCCCGCGAGCACGGCATGGCCTACGTCGAGGACCAGTGCGTCGCTCCGATCGCGCGACGCTTCGACGTGCGCCCGCCCGCACCGGCCCCATCCGCACCTACGGAGGAGTAACATCCGTGGGATGCCGACGCCGACCGCACCCGTGAAACCCGAAGCGATGGACCTCTCGCGCCCCGTGAAGCGAGACGAGCTCTCGCAGGGCGAGCGCTGGACGCGCGCGCTCACGATCACCGTCGACGGCCCCGCCGGCAGCGGCAAGAGCACGATCGCCCGCCTGCTGGCGGAGAGCCTCGGCTTCAACTACGTCGAGACCGGCGCCACCTACCGCGCGCTCGGCTGGCTCGCCCTCGAACGCGGCATCCCGCTCGACGACGGCGCGCGCCTGCGCGGCCTCGCCATCGCGCAGCCCACCGTGCTCGGCTACGAGGCCGACCGCTGGGTCGTGCGCATCGCGGGCGTCGACGTCACCGACGCCATCCGCGAGCCGCGCATCGACGACGCCGCCTCCAAGGTGGCGTCCCACGACGGCGTGCGCGACGTGCTCGTCGCCCGACAGCGCCAGCTCTCGCTCGACCGTGACAGCGTGCTCGACGGGCGCGACTGCGGCACCGTCGTGCGCCCGGACGCCGACCTCAAGGTCTTCATCACCGCCGACCTCGAGGAGCGCGCCCGCCGCCGGGCCGGCCAGCAGGACGAGCTGGGCACCGAGCAGACCACAAATGTCGCTGCCGCCCTCGCCGAGCGCGACGCGCGCGACGCCAAGCAGAGCGGCGCCGCGAACGACGCCGTCATCGTCGACACCACCAACATGGGCATCGACGAGGGCGTGCAGCTGGCGCTGCGCACCTGGCTCGAGCGTCGCCGCGAGCTGCTCGACGGCGAGCGCACCCAGGGCCGCACCGCCCGCGAGTGGATCGACAACGAGGCCGGGCTCGCCAACTTCGACAAGACCCTCAAGCGCACCCGCCCGATCTGGGAGAAGGGCTTCCGCCTCAAGGCCGTCGGCACCGAGCGCGTCCCCGACGGGCCGTGCCTGTTCATCGCCAACCACGCCTCGATGTGGGACCCGGCCTTCCTGATCACGCCGCTCAACCGCGTGATCCGCTACATGGGCAAGGCCGAGCTGGCCGAGAACCGCTACGTCAAGAACATGGCGGATGCGATCGGGTTCTTCCCCGTGCGCCGTGGCGCCGGCGACCGCGTCGCGCTGCACATCGGCGAGGAGGTGCTGCGCCGCGGCGACTCCCTCGGCGTCTTCCCCGAGGGCACGCGCGTGTACGAGGGGCGCCTCGCCCGCCCGCGCCAGGGCGCCGCACGCCTCGCACTGGTCACCGGCGTGCCGATCGTGCCCGTCGCGATCTACGGCAACCGCTGGAGCGAGAGCCTGTTCCGCGTCACCGTCGCGTTCGGCCGACCGCACAGCTTCGAGGGCCAGCGCGCCACGCCCGACAACATCCGCCGCGCGACCACCGAGGTGTGGGCGGACGTGCAGGAGCTGTGGGACGCGCTGCGCGCCGACCGCGCCTTCTGACACGAGGGCCGACCCGGCCGTCGGTCCGGCCACGGACGGCCAGCGCGCCGCCGCGAGCGTCGGAATCCGCGCTCGCAGGACGGAGGGTGCATCGACCCATGGGAGGGACCCCCGTGCACGTTGCCACCAGCTCGACGATCGCCGCGCCAACCACCATCGCCTCGCCGGCGGATGTCGTGGCCCCTTCGCAGCTGTTCCAGCTCGCGTCGGAGCACTTCGAGAACGCGACCGAGTGGCTCGGACGACGCGACGGTGAGCCGCACGAGGCTCCGACGGTCGAGGCCGCCCGCGCCGCCATCGCCGAGGCGCACGCCGGCAGCCGGCTGCTGGAATCCGCGCTCGTTCCGGCCACCCCCTTCCGCCAGCGCCAAGCTGCCACCTCCGCCATGGACGACGCGTGGACCGCGGCGGCGTCGCTCGTCCGGTATGAGCGGGCGATCGCGGAGTTCGGCGACGTGCCGCCCGCGACGCGCGACCAGCTGCCGATCGCACTGCAGGCGATGCTCGACCTCGCCGTGGCGCGC
The DNA here is from genome assembly GCA_025964465.1 of Thermoleophilia bacterium. GTDB lineage: Bacteria > Actinomycetota > Thermoleophilia > Gaiellales > SKUG01 > JAGQUL01. The sequence continues at coordinate 3,455 of JAOPYS010000025.1, read as the reverse complement.
CTGGACCGCGCCAGCGCCACCATCGCCTGAGGAGGACCCGACCATGCTCATCGTCACCACCAACGACGTGCCCGGCTACGCCATCACCGCCGTGTACGGCGAGGTGTTCGGGCTCACCGTGCGCTCGCGCAACATCGGCTCGCAGATCGGCGCCAGCTTCAAGTCGATCGTCGGCGGCGAGCTCAAGGGCATGACGACCGCCCTCGTCGACAGCCGCCACCAGGTCGTGGAGCGCATGACCGCCGAGGCCCAGGCCAAGGGCGCCAACGCCATCGTCGCCATGCGCTTCGACACGTCCGAGATGGGCACCAACTGGACCGAGATCTGCGCGTACGGCACCGCGGTGACCATCCAGCCGCTCGCTTGACCCGCAGAGTGCCGCCGCGCGGCCGGCGACCTGCGACAATGGCTGGTCGACCCATGGATACCACCTCCCCCCACACCGACGCGCCCGAAGAAGACTTCCTCGACCAGATGGAGGAGGAGGTCCACGAGGACTTCGACGCGGCCCTCGCCGCCCTCGACGAGGACGATGCCGAGTGGATCGCGGCAGAGCTCGAGGAGCTCGCCGACCTCGAGGAGCAGCGCGACCGCCGGTTCATCGGCCGCGTCGCCGTGGTGGGCTATCCCAACGTCGGCAAGTCGACGCTCGTCAACCGCCTCTCCGGCACGCGCATCGCCATCGTCCACGAGACGGCGGGCGTCACGCGCGACCGCAAGGAGATCGAGTGCGAGTGGAACGGCGACCAGTTCCTGCTCATCGACACGGGCGGCGTCGACGAGGGTGACCGCTCGCACATGGCGCGCGAGATCACCGGCCAGGTGCGCTCGGCCATCGACGAGGCAGACCTCGTGCTGCTGGTCGTCGACGCCCGTGAGGGCGTGAGCGCCGCCGACCACGAGATCGCCGAGCTGCTGCGCCGCAACCGCACCCGCGTGCGTGTGGTGGCCAACAAGGTCGACAACCCGCGCCACGAGAACGACGCTGCGGAGTTCTTCGAGCTCGGCCTCGACATGCCGATCCCGGTCTCCGCGCACCACGGCAACAACACCGGCGACCTGCTCGACATCGTCGTGGAGGAGCTGCGCGAGCACGGCACGAGCTTCCACCGCGACGACGACGACGCCGTGCGCATCGCGCTCGTGGGGCGCCCCAACGTCGGCAAGTCGACTCTGGCCAACGCCATCCTCAGCGGTCGTGAAGGTGCCGGCCCCAAGGGCAGCGCCGACCGCCACATCGTCGCCGACATGCCGGGCACGACCCGCGATGCGGTCGACACGCGCTTCGAGTTCGAGGGGCGCGACATCGTGCTCGTCGACACCGCCGGCCTGCGCCGCCGTCGCTCGGGCCAGGACCCGCTCGACTACTACAGCGAGGTGCGCGCGCTGCAGGCCGCCGAGCGCGCCGACGTCGCCATCCTGCTCGTCGACGCGTCCGAGGGCGTGCGCGAGAACGACCTCGCCGTGGCCGACGCCATGCGCGAGCGCAACTGCGCCGTCATCGTCGCGCTCTCCAAGTGGGACATCAACGACGTCGACCTGCTCGACGTGAGCGAGACGATCGCGCAGAAGCTGCGCCAGCGCCCCGAGGTCGTCACGACGTCGGGCACGGAGATGCGCAACGTCCACAAGCTGCTGCGCAAGGCCGTGGAGCTGCACGACAAGGCCGCCAAGAAGGTGACCACGGGCGAGTTCAACCGCCTGCTGCGCGAGCTCAAGGAGCGCAACCCGGGGCCGCTGGACAAGCGCTCGCGCCGCCGCCTCAACATCCTCTACGGCACCCAGGTGCAGACGGGCCCGCCGAAGTTCCGCGTGTACGTCAACGCCAAGGAGCTGATGACGCGCCCCTACGGCTTCTTCCTCGAGAACCAGATCCGCGCGAAGTTCGGCTTCGAGGGCTGCCCGCTCATCATCGAGTACCGCAGCCGCGCCTGAGGCGACGCGCGTGACGTCGGGGCCGCGGAGCGTGCACATCGTCACGCGTGCGAGGATCGTCGCCATGCCCTCCGACGCCGCACCTCCCGCCGACCGATCACCACGCTGGCTCGTCGTCGGGGCCGGGTCGTTCGGCACGGCGATGACGCGCATCCTCGGGCCTCGCCCCGTCGACGTCACCCTCGCCGCGCGCAGTGCCGAGCAGGTCGAGGCGATGCGCGCGACCAACTCCAACGAGCGCTACTTCCCCGGCATCGAGTTCCCCGAGGGCACGCGGTTCACCACGGTGGAGGAGGCGGCGGAGGAGACGTGGGACGCCATCGTCCTGGCCGTGCCGACGAGCGCGTTCGCCGCCACGCTCGAGCGCTTCGCCGAGCGCGCGCCGCTGTTCCTCTCGCTCGGCAAGGGGCTCGACCCGTCGGGTCGCCGCCTGAGTGAGGTCGCGTACGAGATCGTGGACCGCGACCGGTTCGTGATGCTGTCGGGGCCGAACATCGCGCGCGAGATGATGCTCGACCTGCCCACGGCCGCGGTCGTGGCGGGCACGGGGCGCGACGCGGTGCTGCAGGTGCAGGAGGTCGTCAACGGCTTCTCCTTCCGCGTGTACGCGCACGACGACATCATCGGCGTCGAGCTGGCGGGCGCCACCAAGAACGTCATCGCGATCGCCGCGGGCGTGCTCGAGGGGTCGGGCTTCGGCGACAACGCCATCGCGGCGATGATGACGCGCGGCCTCAACGAGATGGCGCGCCTGGGCATGGCCAACGGCGCCAAGCTCCAGACCTACCTCGGGCTCGCCGGGGTCGGCGACCTGATGGTCACGTGCCGCAGTCCACACTCGCGCAACCACCGCGCCGGGCGCCTGTTCGCCGAGGGGCGCTCCCCCGACGAGGTGCGCGCGGAGATCGGCCAGGTCGTCGAGGGCATGCGCACTGCGCCGATCGTCTGCGACATGGCGCAGGCCGCGGGCATCGAGATGCACATCTGCCACGCCGTCGCGCAGGTCGTGGCCCACGACGTGCCGCTCGCCGAGGTCGTGCAGGAGCTGATGTCGCGCGAGCCCGGCATGGAGTTCTCGAGCGACGCGACCGTCGCGTCGTAGGTCCGCGCAGACTCGCCCCTTCCCCTCACCTGTGAGCGCTGCTAGGTTCGCCGCGTCCGTGCCACCGGGAGCGCTTCGCGCCCCGCCGTGGCACATTTCGTTCGAATGAAGGGGAACCGGCACATGAAGCTGGTCAAGCGAAGCGGCATCGCCGCTGGAGTCATCGTCGGAGCGGCGCTCATCGCCACGGGTTGCGGCAGCAGCGGCGGGGGCAGCTCGGACGCCTCGAGCGCGGCCAAGGACGCCGCGGCACTCGACCTCGTCCCCAAGGATGCGATCGGCTACGCCACGGTCAACGCCGACGTGAACGGCTCGGACTGGAAGCAGTTCGACGACCTCGCCAAGGGCTTCGACAAGAACTTCGACGGCGTCGGCAACGAGCTGGCCAAGTCCACCAAGAAGGGCGACCACCCGGTCG
>JAOPYS010000125.1 GCA_025964465.1 Thermoleophilia bacterium | reverse complement strand
GTCGCCGGAGGCGAGCACCCCACGCACGGCGGCCTCGAGCTCCGCTCGCTGGGCCGGGGTGAGTGACACGCCGAGCTGCGCGATGATCGCGTCGATGTCCACGTCGGAGGCGCCGCTCGAGCCGCTGCCGGTCGCCGGGCGCGCGCCCGTCGCCGGGTGCGGCCGCGGTCGCGTGGTGGCGGGCACCGACGTGGTGGCCGCGGGCACCGTGGTCGTGGCGACCACCGGCGGCGCCGCCGAATCCGTGCTGGCCGCGTCCTGCGTAGCCGGTGTCGTCTCGGTGCTCGGCCCGCCCAACGCCGCGTCGACCGTGGCGCGCGTGGCCAGCAGCTCGGAATCGAGCGGTGCCAGCGTCGCGAGTTCGTCCAGCAGGCCGTCCGCCTCGCTCCAGCGCTGCGCCTCGACCGTCGCCGTCAGCTGGCCGCGCAGCTCGGCGGAGCGAGCCCGTCGCGCATCGATGTCCGCGGTGGCGGCATCCGCGCCCGATTCGGTGCGCATCGCCTCCGGCACGGTCGCCAGGCGGTCGTTCGCCTCGTCCCAGGATCCCTTGGCCGCCAGGGCGACGGCCTCGGCGACGGTCGCGCGAGCTGCCTCCAGCGGGGTCGCCTCGGCCTCGTCGGAGACGGTGATGCCCGCGTGGGTCGCAGTGTCGGGGCCCGCGGGCGCGGTCGGCACGCCGCCGCGGCCGTGGCCGAGGATCAGCACCGTCGCGACGGCCGCGATGGTGACGCCGGCGCCGACGATGCCCACGTTCTCCCATCGCACGCGCGCGTGCGTGGCGACGGCGGTGGTGGAGGCTCGGTCGGACGTGGGGAGGAGCGGGGGAGTCGTCATCGTGGATCCAACGTAGCACGAGATCCTGTACAGGCAAAGGGTTTTGCGTTTTGCCAATACGCTCGGGGATGGGGCGGGGCTGGGAGCCTCCGGGGCAGACAGCCACCATGCTGCTGCGCGCCACCGACCTGGTCGTCCGCCACCACCCCTCGCTGCCGCCGGTGCTCGCCGGCGTCTCCCTGGAGGTCGGTTCCGGGGAGCTCGTCGCCGTGGTCGGCAGCAACGGCAGCGGCAAGTCGACGTTGGCGCGCGCGCTGGCCGGGCTGGTCGAGGTCGAGTCCGGCAGCGTCACGGGCGGGGAGGGGGGCGGCGCGCCGCGCGTCGGGCTCGTGCTGCAGGACCCCGCCGCGCAGCTCGTCGCTGCCACCGTCGCCGACGAGCTCGCGCTGGGTCCCGAGGGCGCAGGCCACCCACCCACGCAGGTCGCGGCCGTGGTGGACGCGCTCGTGCGCGCCCACCGCCTCGATGCCCTGTGGGCCCGCGACCCCGGCACGCTGTCGGGCGGTCAGCAGCAGCGCGTCGCGGTCGCCGCCATCGAGGCGTGCGACGTCGACGTGCTCGTGCTCGACGAGCCCACCGCGCTGCTCGACGCGGGGGCGCGCGAGCGGTTCGGCGCGACGGTGCGCGGAGACGCCGGCCAGCGCGGCGTCGTCTGGATCACGCAGGTCGCCGACGACGTCGCCCGGTGTGACCGGGTGGTGGTCCTCGATGCCGGCGTCGTCGTGTGGCACGGCGCCGTTGGCGACTACCTCGAGGCGCCGCAGGTCGCCGCAACCTACGGGCTCGAGCTGCCCGCGAGCGCGCGGGTGGCGCACGCGCTGCGGGCGCGCGGCGCATGGCCGAGCGGAGCGACCATCCCCCGCGAGTTGGCGGGGTTGGTCCCCGTCCTGGCCGGGGCCGGGCCGGCCCGTGCCTGAGCTCGACGCACGCGGGTTGATCGTCAGCCGCCCCGGCGCGGGGCGCGACGCAGCGGTGCCAGCGCTCGGCGGGGTCGACCTGCGCGTGGGGCCCGGCGAGCTCGTCGCCGTGATGGGGCCGACCGGTGCCGGCAAGTCGACGCTCGCGCTCGCGCTCGCGGGCCTGCTCCCGCTCGACGCCGGGCACGTCGCCGGCGATTCGGTCGGCCAGGTCCGGGTGGTGCTGCAGCGGCCCGAGTCCTCGTTCCTCGGGGAGACGGTGCTCGAGGACGTGGCGCTCGCGGCGCGGTGGCGGGGCGAGCCCAAGGCCGTGGCCGAACGGCACGCGGCCGCACTCCTGGTGAGCCTCGGGCTGCCGGCGGAGATGGCGGCCCGCGACCCGCTCACCCTGAGCGGCGGCGAGGCGCGTCGCGCGGCCATCGCCGCCGTGCTGGCCGCGGGTGCGCGCACGACGATCCTCGACGAGCCAGCGGCCGGGCTCGACCCCGTCGCGCGCGAGGAGCTGCACCGGGCCCTGCGCGCGCTCCACGCCGCGGGCCGGACGCTCATCGTCATCACCCACGACCCGGCAGAGGCTGCCGAGCTGGCGACCCGGCTCGTGGTGCTGCGCGAGGGAGCGGTGGCGTGGGACGGCCCGGTCGCAGCCGTGCTCGGTGACCCTGCGCGCGCGCGCTCGCTCGGGCTGGAAGCGGCGCCGGAGGTGCAGCTGCTCGAGGAGGTCGCGCGCGGCCGTGGCGCCCCGATGCCCCCCACCAACGGCCGGCCGGCCGACGCGGTCGACGCGCTCGCGACCCTGCTTGCGGCGCCGCGGAGCACGGCAGCACCGCCCCGGTCCGGGCCGCACGACGGGGCGCAGGCCGCCCCCATCGCCCACCGCCCGCCACTCCCCCCGCTGGTCGACGCGCGCGTGCGCCTCCTCGCCGCGGTGCTCGTCGTGCTCGCCGCGCTGCTCGCGAACTCGGTGCTGGCCGCCGGCGCCGTGGCCGTCGCGGCCGCCATCGCCGTGGCCGCCGCCGGCGTCGAGCGTCGTCGCGTGCTGCTCGTGGTGCGGCCGCTGCTTGCCCTCGGGGCCACGCTGCTGCTCCTCGGGGTGCTGCTCGGCGGCACCTCGACGGTGGCCTTGTGGCGCGGCCACGAGGTCGACGCGCGCGGGCTCGCCGCCGTGCTGCGCGCGCTCCAGGCGACCGGCGTCACCCTCGCCACCCTCGCGCTTTCCGGCGGCACGGCGACGATCGACCTGGCCGACGCCATGCGTCGCCTGCTCGGCCCCCTGCGCGTGCTGCGCGTGCCCGTCGACGCCGGCGCCTTCGTCGTCGCCACGGGCCTGGGCCTCGTGCCCGCCTTCGCCGACGAGCTCGATCGCCTGCGCCTGGCCCAGCGCGCCCGGGGCATCGCGCCGAAAGGCGCCGGCCCCGTCGCCCGGCTGCGCGCCGACGCGCTGTTGCTCTCCCCCCTGTTCGTCGCCGCGTTCCGTCGCGCGCACCTGCTCGCCGACGCGCT
>JAOPYS010000433.1 GCA_025964465.1 Thermoleophilia bacterium | reverse complement strand
GCGATGATCGACCACATCAACGAGCACGCGGCTCGCCACGTGGTGACGGTCGAGGACCCCATCGAGATGGTGCACCGCGACAAGAAGTCGCTCATCAACCAGCGCGAGATCGGCACCGACACCGGCTCGTTCGCCGGGGCGTTGCGCCGGTCGCTGCGCCAGGACCCGGACGTCATCCTCATCGGCGAGATGCGCGACGAGGAGACCGTTCGCGCTGCGCTGACCGCCGCGGAGACCGGGCACCTCGTCTTCTCCACGCTCCACACGATCGACGTGATGGAGACGATCTACCGCGTGCTCGACTTCTTCCCGGCGGAGCTGGAGCGCCAGGCGCGCGCCATGCTCGCCGGCACGATCAAGGGGATCATCTCCCAGCGACTCGTGCAGACCGTGGACGGCCGCTCACGCGTGCCCGCGATCGAGGTGATGATCGGCACCGCGCGCATCTCCGATGCGATCGCCAACCCCGACGACACCGGCACCATCACCGATGCCATCGCCGAGGGCGGCTACTACGGCATGCAGTCGTTCGACCAGTCGCTGCTGCAGCTCGTGGTGGACCGCGCGATCACGGTGGAGGAGGCGATGTTCCACGCCTCGTCCAAGCAGAACTTCGCCCTGCTGCTCGAGGCCAACAACGTGCGCATCGACCGCGACGTTCGTCGCGCAGCAGCCGGCTCGAACATGTCCGTGCAGGACGACCAGGCCTTCGACCGGCACCGGCGCGCAGCGCCCGGCGCGGCTCCGCTCCCCGAGACCGCCGCGGCGCCGTACGTGCCCGCAGCAGCAGCGGCAGCGGCGCCCGCAACCGGGGCGGCCCCGGCCGCAGCGCCGGTCGGTCCACCCGTGCAGGAGTTCCTGCCGAGCATCGGCGGGCACGTCGCGCACCCGGGCCTCGCGGCTCCAGTGGCGATGGCTGCACCGGTCGACGCCGCCGGCGGGCCGCAGCAGCCCCGCCCGCAGCCCGGAATCGTGCCCGACCTGCCCGGCCACTCCGCCGCCTGAGCGCCGTCTGCGCAACGAGATCCTGCGTCGCGCTTCGTCCCACAAGGCTCGACGGGCCTGAGCCCGCCTTCGCCCCGCACTCCTCGCGCTTCTTGGCCTCGTCACGCATCCGGCACTCAGGGAACCTGATCGGGCGAGTACAGTACGGGGATGACCTCCCCGCCGCCTGACCAGTTGTCGTTCGATGCCGTCGAGGCGGAGGCGGTCGACGCCGGGGGTGACATAGCTGCGCGCGCGCGTGAGCTGCTGCGCGCCTCGCTCGGCCCCGACGCCGACTTCCGCGACGGGCAGCTCGAGGCCATCGAGGCGCTCGTGGAGCGTCGCGCTCACCTGCTGGTCGTGCAGCGCACGGGGTGGGGCAAGAGCTCGGTCTACTTCCTGACCACGAAGCTGCTGCGCGAGCGCGGCGCCGGGCCGACCGTGCTCGTGTCGCCGCTGCTGGCGCTCATGCGCGACCAGGTGCGCGCGGCCGCGCGCCTCGGGGTGCGCGCCGAGCGCATCGACTCGACCAACACGGACGAGTGGGACGACATCATCGACCGCATCTCGGCGGACGAGGTCGACATCCTGCTCGTGTCGCCCGAGCGGCTGGCGAACGCCGGGTTCGTGGCGCGCGTGCTCGAGCCGATGCTCGCCGACGTCGGCCTGTTCGTGGTCGACGAGGCACACTGCATCTCCGACTGGGGACACGACTTCCGTCCCGACTACCGCCGCATCCGCGGCATCCTCCCGCGCCTGGGCGACGACGTCGCGGTGCTCGCCACGACGGCGACGGCGAACGATGCGGTCGTGCGCGACGTGGTGGACCAGCTCGGCGGCAAGGTGGAGGTGCTGCGCGGGCCGCTGTCGCGCGCGAGCCTGCAGCTGCAGGCCACGCACCTGCCGACGGAGCACGAGCGCATGGCGTGGCTGGCGCAGCACCTGCCCAACATTGACGGCAGCGGCATCATCTACGTCCTCACCAAGGCGCACGCGCGACGGATCGCGGGGTTCCTCGCATCGCGCGGGATCGACGCGGAGCACTACACGGGTGGTGGTACGCCGGGCGGGGCGGAGGATGCGCGCAAGCTCGAGCTGGAGCGGCGGCTGCTGGCCAACGAGGTGAAGGCGGTGGTGGCGACGCCCGCGCTCGGCATGGGCTTCGACAAGCCTGACCTGGCCTTCGTGGTGCACTTCCAGATGCCGCAGTCGCTCATCCACTACTACCAGCAGGTCGGGCGTGCGGGGCGTGCGGTGGATGACGCGTACGGCGTGCTGCTGCACGGTGACGGCGACCGGCGCATCACCGACTACTTCATCGGGCAGGCGTTCCCGCCGATCGAGGCCTACGAGTCGGTGCTCGGTGGGCTGCGCATGGCAGCGCCCGCGGGCATGACCACGACGGCACTCGCCAAGGCGATCCGCGTGGGGCGCGCGCTGACGGAGCAGGTGCTCGGCCAGCTGGCCGTGGAGCTGAACCCGCCCGTGGCCAAGCGCGGCGGCACGTGGTACGCGATGGAATCCGACTACCGCGTCGACGAGGGCAAGATGGCCGAGCTGCGGGTGCGGCGCCATGCGGAGTACGAGCGCATGCTGGCGTACGCGCGCGGCGAGGACTGCCTCATGCGGTACGTGGCGACGGAGCTGGACGACCCGGCCGCGGCGGCGTGCGGCAGGTGCGCGGTGTGCGTGGGGCACCCGTTGCTGGCCGAACACCCCGAGCCCGAACTGGTGGCGCTGGCCGCCGACTATCGCGAGGTGGCGAAGTCGCGTGCGCGCAAGCCGCGGGCGAAGCGTCCGCCGAAGACGACTGCGCGGGTCAAGCGTCGGCGCAAGCGGCCGAAGCCGCCGACCTGATGCTCAGCCGCAGCACTCGTCGGCCGTGATGGCGTCGGCGGCGGCGACGTCGGGCTGCGAGGCCAGCAGGGCCTCGCCGACGAGGCGCATCGTCTCGATCACGGGCACGAGCTCGAAGCCGCGGTCGGTGAGTTCGTAGATGGAGCGCGGCGGCAGTGCCTTGATGCGGGTGCGCGAGACGAACCCGTCCCGCGCGAGCACCTTCAGGCGATCGCACAAGGTGCGCGGGCTGATGCCGGCAAGCGAGGACTGCAGGTCGCTGAAGCTCATCGGGCCGTCGGCCAGGTCGCGGATGAGCAGCAGCGTCCACTTGCCGCTGACGATCTCCGCGCAGCGTGCCACCGCGCACTGTTCGGGGGCGAGCCCCGGCGCTGGGGCGGGGCTGGCGTCGTCGAGCGGTGCGGTCTGGTCAGGTGCGATGGCCACGATTGGGCCAGTGTAGCCCGAGGTCGCGGATGTGTCTGCTCCCGAGTGGCCTAGGCCCCGTCGAAGGTCAGTTCCAGGCGCGCGATGGCCAGGCGACCGCCGTCGACCGCCTGCACGGACGGCTCGACGCGCATGTCGCCTGTGTTGGTCTCGAGCTTCCAGTCGCGTGAGCGCGGGCGCTCGTCGATGCCGCGCACCGGCACGCGCACCGCGTGGGCCCAGCGACGGGTGCGCTCGGCGGCGGCCTTCGGGCGCTCCGCCGGCCCGCGGACGGTGAGCGTCTCCACGTGCGTGCCGTCGACGGTGAGGAGCGTGCCGTCGACGCGCGAGCGCAGGCGGCGGCCGTCGGGCAGGCGCAGGTCGACGCGATCCGAATCAACGTCCCAGAACCCGCCCTCGCCCTCCTCGCCGGGCAGCTGCGACGTGCTGCGGGCGCCGCGCAGGTCGAGCTCGAGCACGTCCGGATCGTCCACGAAGGAGCCGTAGACGAACAGGCCGGCGGGGAGTGCGATGGCCACGCCGAGGAAGCCGATCGTCAGCCACCGCCAGGCCTCGGGCTGGCCGCGTCGACGGGTGACCATCCACACGATGCCGGACGCGATGCCCGCGAGGAACAGGCACGCCTCGAGCGCGAGGAACAGCAGCAGGACGACTGCGCCGCCGGCCCCCACCGTCAGCGCAGGCCCAGGTTGGCGGCGCCGGCGGTCCAGCGTCCGCCCACCATCGTCGCGACCACCTCGACCTCCGCGATGGGCGTGGTGAGCGGATCGGCTGACAACACGACCAGGTCGGCGGCGCGGCCTGGTGTCAGTCGCCCGAGCCGGTCCCCGACTCCGGTCGCGTCGGCGGGCCATGCGGTCGATGCGAGCAGTGCTGCTTCGGGGTCGATGGCCTGCTCCGGGTGCCATGGTCCGTCCACGTGCGCGGGCGCGAGGCCGTGGGCGCCACCCGTGCGGGTGACGGCGGCGTGGATCGCGGCGAGCGGGTTCATGTCCTCGATGGGGGCGTCGGAGCCGAGCAGGATGCCGCATCCCGCGTCGAGCATCGAGCGATAGGCGTAGGCGCGCCCGGTCCGCTCGGCGCCCCAGCGCGCATCGGCCTCGTCGCGATCGGCGACGAGCATCGCCGGCTGCACGGCCAGCGCGATGCCGAGGCGCGCGCAGCGAGCGAGGTCCTCCACGCGGACGAGCTGGGCGTGCTCGATCCGCGGGCGAAGGTGCAGGTGGCTCCAGTGCTCGGATGTGGCCTCGAGGGCGTCGACGACCTCGGTGACGGCGCGGTCGCCGATGGCGTGGACGACCAGCGGCAGGCCGGCGGCGCCGGCGCGGCGCGCGTACCGGCGCAGCTCGTCACCGGTGACGATGGCGACGCCCTCCCGCGCAGGCGCGCCGTCTCGCGGCAGCTCCGGCTCGTGCACGAGTGCGGTGCCGGATCCCATCGTCCCGTCGGCGTAGAGCTTCAGCCCGCCGAGCGCGAGGCGGTCGGAGCCCCAGCCACCACCGAGTCCCAGTGCCTCGACGTGCTCGAGGTCGTCGGCGAGCAGGTGCACCCACACGCGCAGCGCGAGGCCGCGCTCGTCCTCGAGGGCGCGCCACGAGCGCAGCGCGGCGGCGCCGTCCATGTCGTGCAGCGACGTCACGCCGCGGCGAGCGGCCTCGCGCATCGCCGTGGCGAGCACCTTCGTGTCGAGGTCGTCGGTCGGCAGCTTCGCGCGAACGAGCCAGGCCGATTCCTCGCGCAGCACACCGGTGAACTCGCCCGCCGCGTCACGCTCGACGACCCCGCCGGGGACGTCGAGCTCGTCGACGGTCAGCCCGAGCCGTTCGATCGTGCGCGGCGTGGTCCACAACGCGTGGCCGTCGCGTGAGTGCAGGCCGACGGGTCGCCCGCCGGTCGCGTCCTCGAGCGCGTCCGCGACGTTCGTGCCGGGGGGGAGGAGCGCGTCGGCCCAGCCGCCGCCCAGCACCCACGCATCGGACTCGCGCGCCACGGCAGCTCCCGCGACCGGAACGGGGGCGTGGTCGCGCGCGCGCGCGAGCAGTTCGTCCAGTGACGTCGCGCCGTGCAGCGAGAGCCGGTGCTGCGCGAGCGCCCAGCCGCGGAAGTGGCAGTGGCTCTCGACGAACCCCGGCACCACGGTCTTGCCGCGCAGGTCGATGCGCTCGTGCGCGTGCGAGGCGATCGCGTCCTCGCGCGAATCGACGCCGCCCAGCACCTTGCCCCCGGCGATCGCGAGCGCCCGCGCGTGTGGCAGCGCGGCATCCATGGTGAGCACGTTCGCGTTGTCGAGGATCATCGGGACGATCCTACGGGTCGACCGACGGGAGCCGGTGGCCGGTAGGATCGTCGCCCAGCACGAGGAGCACCGAATGACCGTTCGCCACCTTCGACGCCCGAGCTACGCCAACCTGATGGCGACGCTCGCCCTGGTCATCGCTGCCTGTGGCGCCGGCATCCCCCAGGCAACCGCAGCCGCGGTGCGGACCGCGTTCGCCACCAACGCCGGCGCGGTGGACGGAGTCTCGGCGTCGCGCACACCGAAGGCGAAGCAGCTCCTGCCGCTCAACGCCGCCAAGCGGTTCCCGGCATCCGTGCTCGACCTCTCCGGCGTGTACGACAAGGCCGCAGCCGACGCGCGCTTCGTGCCGAAGGGAACGGCGCTGGACGCAACCACGCTCGACGGTCTCGATTCCGCTGCATTCAGGAAATCGGTCGACGCGGTGGACGCAGCGACGCTCGGCGGCCGCGCGGCGAGCTCGTTCCTCGGTGCGAGCGCGACCGCTGTGGACGCCGACAAGCTCGACGGACTGGATTCCACGGCGTTCCGCAGGACCATCGATGCGGTGGACGCGTCCACGCTCGGCGGCCGCGCGGCGTCGACGTTCCTCGGGGCGACGTCGAAAGCCGTTGACGCGAACCTGCTCGACGGGGTCGACTCCGCCCAGCTCGTGCGCACCACCACCGCGTTTAGTTCGAGCGCCGCGGCGGTGGCCGACGACTTCGCCGGTTTGGAGCGGTTCCGTCCGGTTGCCGTCCTGACCCGAGGCGGGTCGACGAGCAGTGGCGGGAGCAGCGGCAGGTCGTGCTACATCGGCGAGGTGGCGCTGTTCGCGTTCAACTTCGAGCCAGTGGGGTGGGCCCACGCCCACGGCCAGATCCTGCCGATCGCCCAGAACACCGCGTTGTTCAGTCTGCTGGGGACCACCTACGGGGGTAACGGCCAGACGACCTTCGCGCTGCCGGACACCTTCGGCCTGGCACCCGCGGGCATGGTGTATGACATCTGCATGAGCGGCATCTTCCCCGCGCAGCACTGATGGGCGATGAGCAGCAGATCCGGCCCGAGGACCTCGCGACGCACGATTTCCTCGTGCCGCACGAGGAGTTGCGGCGGCGCGTCGCGGTGTTGCAGGCACAGCTCGCGGCGGCGGACATCGACCTGGCGATCGTCAACGCGACGAGCGACGTGCTGTGGACCGCGGGGTCGATCCTCGACGGGTGGGTGCTCGTGCCCGCGAGTGGAGAGGTGCGCGTGCTGGCGCGTCGCGCGGCGGCGCGGGTGCAGGCCGAGACGTGCTGGCCGGTCGAGCGCATGGTCGCGGTCAAGCAGCTCGTGGCCGAGCTCGGCGCGATGGGCGTAGCCCGCGGGCGCATCGCGCTCGCGCTCGACGTGGTGCCCGCCGCCGACTACCTGAAGCTCGTGGCGGGCCTGCCGGAGGCCGAGCTGGTCGACCTCACCCACCACATCCGCACCGCACGTGCGGTGAAGTCGGAGTGGGAGCTGGCGAACATGCGCCGCGCCGCTGCGCAGGTCGAGGAGGCGATGGGCACGGTCGCCGCCCAGGTGGTGCCGGGCCACACCGAGCTCGACGCGCAGCGCCTGGCGGAGGGGTGCCTGCGCGGCGCCGGCCACCAGGGCGTGATGCGCATGCGCCGCTTCGGGGGCGAGATGTTCTTCGGGCAGGTCTGCGCCGGCGCCAATGCCGCGTTGCCGGCGGCGCTCGACGCCCCGCTCGGCGGCTCGGGGCTCTACCCCTCGGTGGGCAAGGGAGCATCGCTGCGCGAGCTGCGCGCCGGCGACCTGCTCGTGCTCGACCTGATGGGCTGCCACAACGGCTACCTGTCCGACTGCACGCGGGTGATCGCCG